>JACPDI010000031.1 GCA_016184105.1 Acidobacteriota bacterium | reverse complement strand
GCTCGCCACCCTGGAGGCGCCTTCGCCCGCTGGGCGGGCTCCGGCGGCCCGGGAGGCGCCGCCCGCGCCGCCCGCGCCTGCGCCGCCCGCGGCGGAGCAGGCCGCCGCGCAGCCCACGGTGCAGACGCCGCCCGGCGCCGCGGGGGCCGGCGGCCCGGAAGGGGCGCTGCCGGTGTACGGCAACATCTCTGCGCTCTCGAAAATCTTCAACCCGGACATCGCCGCCATCGGCAACTTCATCGGCGCGACAGGCACGAACGAGGTCGAGAACCGGCCGGCGCTGTCGATGGACGAAGCGGAGTTCAGCTTCCAGGCGATCGTCGATCCGTTCGGGCGCGCCGACTTTTTCGTGAGCGCCGGGCCCGAGGAGATCGAGCTGGAGGAGGGGTATCTCACGCTGACGGCGCTACCCGGCGGGCTGCTGGCCAAGGTCGGCAAGATGAAGGCGCAGTTCGGCAGGACCAACACGCTGCACCCGCACCAGCTCCCCTTCATCGATCAGCCCCTGATGCTCCAGAACGTGCTCGGCAGCGAGGAAGGGTTGAACGACTCGGGCGTCTCCGTGTCGAAACTCCTGCTGAACCCGTGGTTCTTCCTCGAGGCGACCGGCGAGGTCTATAAAGGGGACAACGCGACCTTCCGCAGCTACACGCGCAGCGACGTCACCTGGCTGGGCCGCCTGCGCGGCTACCGGGATCTCACGGAATCCACCAACCTCGATCTCGGCACGTCTATCGCATTCGGCAGGAACGAGCTCGGCGACAACAGCCGGACCCGTCTCGTTGGCGTGGATGCCACGCTGCGGTACCGGCCGCTGCGGCGCGCGATTTACAAGCGGCTGCTCGCGCGAACGGAATTCGTGTGGAACCGCGCGTCGCTCACGCCGGACGACGGCGCGGAGCTGGCCACGACCGCGTTCGGGATGTATGCGGGCGGCGAGTACAAGTTCGCGCGGCGCTGGATCGCCGGCGCGCGCTACGACTACGCCGAGCGCGTCTTCGACCCCTCGCTGAAGGACAAGGCGGCCTCGGCGCTCCTCACGTTCTGGCCGAGCGAGTTCAGCCAGGTGCGCGGCCAGTACCGCCGCGTGAAGTATGCGGAGGGGCACACCAGCAACGAGGTGCTCTTCCAGTTCCTGTTCTCCATCGGCGCGCACGGCGCGCACATTTTCTGATGGTGACCCACATGAAGACGTTGTTCCTTGGTCCTTTCTCTTTTTTCCTTGCCTTCTTCCTCTCCGTCCAGCCCGCCTCGGCGAGGCTGAACGTGATCACGACCACCGAAGATCTCGCCGCGATCGCGCGGGAGATCGGCGGCGATCGCATCAAGGTGGAGGCGCTCGCGCGCGGCTACCAGGACCCGCATTTCGTCGAAGCGAAGCCGAGCTTCGTGATCAAGCTGCACAATGCCGACCTGCTGATCGTGGTCGGCCGCGAGCTGGAGGTGGGGTGGCTGCCGGCGCTCATCACGCAGAGCCGCAACGCGAAGCTGCAGCCGGGCGCCGCCGGACACCTGGACGCCTCGCTCAGCGCGCGCATCCTGGACATCCCGACGGGGCAGATCACGCGCGCGATGGGGGACGTCCACCCGCTGGGCAACCCCCACTACTGGTTGAGCCCGGACAACGGCCGCCGGATCGCGCAGGCGATGCGCGCGAAATTCGCGGAGCTGCAGCCCGGCGATGAGGCGTACTTCGCGCAGCGGCACGCCGACTTCGACAAGCGGCTGGCGGCCGCGCAGCAGCGATGGAACGCGCTGTTCGCCCCCTACAAGGGGATCAAGGTTGTCACCTACCACCGCTCCTGGCCCAACTTCGCCGACGCCTTCGGCATCAACGTCGTCGGCTACGTGGAGCCGAAACCCGGCATCCCGCCGTCCCCCTCGCACACGCTGGCGCTCATCCAGGAAATGAAGCGCCAGGGCATCAAGCTGATTCTGGTGGAGCCCTACTTCGACCTGCGGACGCCGAACCGTGTGGCCGCCGAGACCGGGGCCAGGGTGGTCGTGCTGCCGCCGTCGGTGGGGGGCGCAGACCCGGTGAAGACGTATTTCGACCTCTTCGAATATGATTTGACCATTCTCATCAACGCCATCAAGGAAACAGGATCCAGGTGAGCGATCTAGCCGTCACCCTGCAGTTCCTCGCGGCGCCGTTTGCCGCGAGCCTCATCCTGACAGGCATTCACGCCTACCTCGGCGTGCACGTGGTGGAGCGAGGGGTCATCTTCGTGGACCTCTCGCTCGCGCAGATTGCCGCGTTCGGCACCACCATCGCACTGCTGCTTCCGGGATCGAACGGCGATCCCCATTCGACGTTCGCGTACGTCGTGAGCGTGTCGTTCACGCTGGTCGGCGCCGCCATCTTCTCGCTCGTCCGCATGCGGCATGCGCGCATCCCCCAGGAAGCCGTGATCGGCATCGCGTACGCCGTGGCGTCGGCCGCGACCATCCTCGCGATGTCCAAATCCACGTCGCAGGCCGAGCACCTGAAGTTCATCCTCGTCGGCAACATCATCGCGGTGGGCTGGCCCGAGGTGATCAAGACCGCGATCCTCTACAGCGTGATCGGCGCGTTCCACTACGCGTGGCGCAGGCAGTTCCTGGCGATCTCGCTCGACCCCGATGCGGCGGAAGCGAACGGGCTGCGCGTGCGCTCCTGGGATTTTCTCTTTTACGCGTCGTTCGGCTTCGTCGTCACCTCGTCGGTGGCGATCGCCGGCGTGCTGCTCGTCTTCTGCTATCTGATCGTGCCGTCGGTGGCCGCCATGCTCTACGCGGATCGCGTCGGCCCGCGGCTCGCCATCGGCTGGACCATGGGGACGCTCGTGTCGGCCATCGGCGTCTACGTGTCGCTGCTCATGGATCTGCCCACGGGCGCGACAATCGTCTGCGTGTTCGGCCTCGTGCTCGTGCTGATGGGACTGGCGCGTCCGCTGCTGGGGAGTCCCGGCAGATGACATGCCGAAGCTGCGGGACCGAGATCGCCGACAAGGCGATCGTGTGCTATCGCTGCGGCGCGGCCACCACGGATCCCGTGCGCCGCCCCGCGGCGGCGCGCCCGCGGCGGCGATACCGCTCGTCGCTCGATCTCGTCGTGGCGCTCCTCCTGCTCGTGTTCTTCGCGCTGTATCTCGGAATCGCCGGCGCTGGACGGATCGAGATCCCGCGGGCGCTGGCGTGGTCGATCGCCGCCGTTGCGCTGGTCCTGCTCATCTGGCGCCGGCTACGGCGCTGAGATACACTGCGCGGCATGCCTGCGACGGCCGAGGCAAGCCTCGAGGTCATCGACGCGCACGGACGCCGGCTGGTGTCCATCGATCAGGAAACGTTTACGATCGGGCGCAAGGAGACCAATCACCTCCGGCTCTCCGGCAGCGAGGTCTCCCGCGATCACGCCGAAATTTCGCGCCAGGCCGGGCGCTTCACCGTCCGCGACAGAGGCTCCCGCTACGGAACGTTCGTCAACGGCGACCAGGTGACCGAGCGCGAGCTGGCGCATGGCGACAGGATCCGCCTCGGCCGGGCGGGCGGAGCCGAGCTGGTGTTTCTCGCCGCCGCCGCCGCCCCCTTCCAGACCGATCGCGCCACCTCGACCGCCATCGGCGACCTGCGGCAGATTGCCGCGCTGCTCGAAGGCCTCCGCGCGCTCGGTTCCGGCCGCGTCCTCGACGACGTGCTCGCGCTGGTGCTGGATTCGGCGATCGAGGTCGGCGGCGCGGAGCGCGGGTTCATCATGCTTGCCGCGCCCGATGGCGAGCTGGAGTTCAAGCTGGCCCGGGGGCGGGGCCGCCTCACGTTGCCGGGCGGCACGTTCATGACCAGCCGGAAGATTCCGGAGGAGGTCTTTCGCACGGGCGAGGCGCGCATCGTCGCCGACCTGCTCGACGGCGAGCTGGCGAACGCCCACATGGGGACGGTGGCGCTCGGCATCAGGAACGTGCTGTGCGTGCCGCTGCGGCTCGTGCGCTACATCGATCGCGCGGACCAGGCGGGCGAGGAACGCCGCATCGGCGTGCTGTATCTCGACAGCCGCGAGAAGGGATCGCTGCTGTCGAGCTCGACGCGCACCGCGCTTGAGACGCTCGCCACCGAGGCGGCCGTGGCCATCGAGAACGCGCGGCTGTACCGCGAAACGCTCGAGAAGGCGCGGCTCGAGCAGGAGATGCGGATCGCGGCGGAGATTCAACAGGCGCTGTGGCCGAGAGCGACACAGGCAGGTCCCTTCTTCCGGGCGGCGGCCGCCTCGATCCCGTGCCGGTCGATCGGCGGGGACTTCTTCGACTACATCAACCTCGGCGACTCGGCGTTCGGGTTCGCGCTCGGCGACGTGGCGGGCAAAGGCCCTCCCGCGGCGCTGCTCAGCGCGCTGATGCAGGGCATCTTCGCGGCGCAGGCGGCATCCACGCTGGGGCCGGCGGCGACCATCAGGCTGGTGAACGCCGCGCTCGTGCGGCGCGGCATCGAGTCGCGCTTCGTGACGATCTTCTACGCCACCCTCACCCGGGACGGGCGCCTCACCTACTGCAACGCGGGCCATAACCCGCCGCTGCTGGTAGGGAAGCGCGCGCTGCGCAAGCTCGAAGTCGGCGGCCCGATCGTCGGGCTCTTCGAGGCCGCGTCGTTCGACGAGGAAACGCTGATGCTGACGCCGGGCGACCGCCTGGTGATCTTCAGCGATGGCGTGTCCGAAGCGGTGAACGCGGGAGGGGAGGAGTACGGCGAGCCGCGCATCATCGATGTGCTCCAGCAGCGCCCGGACGCCGACGAGCCGTCGGACGTGCTCGAGGGGCTGCTGTCGTCCGTCCGCGAGTACGCCACCGGCGTGCCGCAGGCCGACGACATCACGGCCATGGTGCTCCGCTATGACGGGTAAGAGCCCGCAGGCATCGCGTTTGTGGCGCCCGGCATTTCGCCTGTGGCCCTGGCTTGGCGTGTGGCTCCTCGTGTCGGCGGTCGTGTGGAACGGCGTGTTCGATATTCTCGTCACCCGCGGCGTGAAGGAGTATCTGTACCGGCAGGCGGACCACGAGCTGGGACGCGGACCGCGCGTCACCATGCACGAGATCATGGACCAGACCGTGCGCGACGCGGCGGTCACCGCGTCACTGTGGGCGCTGCTCGTCGGCGGCGCCGGGGCGGTGACGGTCCTCCGCCTGTCACGGCCGCGGAGTCCCGCCGGGCACTGACATGCACCCGCTCATCTTCGACTGGAACCAGCGCGGCGAGGCGCCGGCGCACGCGCCGATGCTGGACGACGAGACGCTGCGCGACGGGCTCCAGTCCCCGTCGGTCTGCGCGCCCGCGATCGAGGACAAGATCCGCATCCTCCATCTCATGGAGGCGCTCCGGATCGACACGGCCGACATCGGGCTGCCGGGCGCCGGGCCGCACGTGGTCCGAGACGTGGAGCTGCTCGCGCGCGAGATCGCGGACGCGGGGCTCAACATCAGGCCGAACTGCGCCGCGCGGACGGTCATTGCCGACATACGGCCGATCGCGGAGATCTCGCAGCGCGTCGGCATCCCGATCGAGTGCTGCGCGTTCATCGGGTCGAGTCCCATCCGCCAGTACGCGGAGGGCTGGACGATCGACGAGCTGCAGCGGTGGACGGAGGACGCCATCACGTTCGCGGTGCGCGAAGGGCTGCCGGTCATGTACGTCACCGAGGACACGACGCGGGCGGACCCGGACAGCATCCGCAAGCTCTATTCCACGGCCCTCCGCGCCGGCGCGAGCCGCCTGTGCGTGGCGGATACCGTCGGGCATGCGACGCCGGCGGGCGCGCGCGCCGTTGTGCGGTTCATCGCGGAGGTGATCAAGGAGAGCGGGGGCGATCAGATCGGCATCGACTGGCACGGCCACCGCGACCGCGACCTGGGCGTGATCTCGACGATCGCGGCGTACGAGGCGGGCGCCACGCGGCTGCACGGAACGGCCATCGGCATCGGCGAGCGCGTGGGCAACACGCCGATGGATCTGCTGCTCGTCAACCTGGTGCTGATGGGATACCTGAACCGCGATCTCACGCCGCTGCCCGAGTATGCCCGTCTGGTGTCCGACGCCTGCCGTGTGCCGCTGCCGCCGAACTACCCGGTGCTCGGCCGGGACGCGTTTCGCACGGCGACCGGCGTCCACGCCGCGGCGGTCGTCAAGGCGTTCCGCAAGAACGACCGGGAGCTCGCCGACGCGGTCTACTCCTCGGTGCCCGCGCGGTTGATCGGGCGCGAGCAGGAGATCGAGGTCGGACCGATGTCAGGCCGATCGAACGTGATCTACTGGCTGGAAAGACGCGGCCTGCCCGCGGGCGACGAGCTGGTGGATCGCATCTTCGCCCGCGCGAAGCGGTCGGCGACGGTGCTGAGCGAGGCGGAAATCCTCGACGAAATCGGCAGTTGAGAAAAAAGGGGGACAGTCACACTTTCCTGGCCCTGCCGAGGAAAGTGTGACTGTCCCCCTTTCGCTCAGACTTCCTTCCGCTTGTCCCTCGGCACGTAATCCCGCTTCGCGCTCCCGACGTAGATCTGCCGCGGGCGCGCGATCTTCTGGTCCTGGTCCAGGATCATCTCTTCCCACTGCGCCATCCAGCCCGCCGCGCGCGGGATCGCGAAGAGCACCGGGAACATCTCGACCGGGAATTTCATCGCCTGGTAGATGAGGCCCGAGTAGAAGTCGACGTTCGGGTACAGCTTCCGGTTGACGAAGTACTCGTCCTCGAGCGCGATGCGCTCCAGCTCGAGGGCGATGTCGAGCAGCGGGTTGCGCCCCGTCACGGCGAACACGAGGTCGGCGATCTTCTTGATGATCTTGGCGCGCGGGTCGTACGACTTGTACACCCGGTGGCCGAATCCCATCAGCCGCCCTTCGCCCGCCTTCACCTTCTTGATGAATGCCGGCACGTTCGAGAGCGATCCGATCTCGTGCAGCATGCGCAGCACGGCCTCGTTCGCGCCCCCGTGCAGCGGGCCGTACAGCGCGGCGGCGGCGCCCGCCATCGACGAGTACGGATCGGCGTGCGAGCTGCCGATGCCGCGCATCGCGCTCGTGCTGCAGTTCTGCTCGTGGTCTGCGTGGAGGATGAAGAGGACGTCGAGCGCGCGCTCCAGCACGGGGTGCGACTGGTACTTCAGCTCGGTCATCTTGAACAGCATGTTCAGGAAGTTGCCCGTGTAGCTCAGGTCGTTGTCCGGGTACACGTACGGGCGACCGATGCTGTGGCGAAACGCGTAGGCCGCAATCGTCGGCACCTTGGCGACGAGCCGCACGATCTGCCGGCGGCGCGCCTCGGGGTTGAAGATCTGCTTGGCGTCCGGGTAGAAGGTCGAGAAGGCGCCCACCGTGCTCAGGAAGATCCCCATCGGGTGTGCGTCATACTGGTACGCCTCCATCAACTTCTTGATGTTCTCGTGGACCATCGTGTGGAGGGTGACCTCCTTGATCCACGCCTGCATCTGCGCCGCCGTCGGCAGCTCGCCGAAGAGGAGCAGGTACGCGGTTTCGAGGAAGTCGCTGTGTTCGGCGAGCTGCTCGATCGGGTAGCCGCGGTAGAGCAGCACCCCCTTGTCGCCGTCGATGTACGTGATCCGGCTGCGGCACGCGGCCGTGTTCTGGAAGGCGGGGTCGTAGGTCATCATGCCGAAGTCGTCGGGCTTGACCTTGATCTGCCGCAGATCCATGGCCTTGATTGTGTCGTCCTGGATCGGGATTTCGTACTGCTTGCCGGTACGGTTGTCGGTAATTGTCAGAGTATCAGGCATCGTCGTCGTCAGATTCGGGGGGCGACGTGTCGCCCGCCACGCGGTAGTCCTGTGAGAGCCAGCGGCCGAGATCCGCCATCCGGCAGCGCTGGCTGCAGAACGGCTTCCATTCGGGCGCCACCGGGCGGCGTCGGCAGTACACGCACACTTCACCCGGAGCCATCGGACCATTCTATCCCGCGGTCGGGCTGTTTATGCCTTTTCAGCGGCCTGGTGGCGGACGTCGCGTGCCGAGACCATGAAGATGACCTCCTCCGCGACATTGGTGGCGTGGTCGCCGATGCGTTCGAGGTGCCGGGAGATCAGGACCAGGTCGAGGGCGGGCTCGATGGTCGAGGGGTCCTGGAGCATGTAGGTGAGCAGCTCGCGGAAGACCTGCGTCTTGAGGGTGTCGAGGGTGTCATCGCGGCCCAGGACGTCGCGCGCGAGCGCGGGATCCCGCCGGACGAACGCGTCCAGCGAGTCGCGCAGCATGCCCTCGGCAATGCCGGCCATCCGCGGGATGTCGATGAGCGGCTTCACAGGGGGATGGGTGAGGCAGCGGCGGGCCGCCTCCGCGATGTTCACCGCGAGATCGCCGACGCGCTCGAGATCCGTATTGATCTTGAGCGCGGCCATGATCGCCCGCAAGTCGGTGGCCACCGGCTGGTAGAGGGCCAGGAGGAGGAAGCCGCGGTTGTCGATCTCGACCTGGAGGCGGTTGATCGGATCGTCGCCGGCGGCAACCTGCTCGATGACGTCCGGATCACGCTCGACGAGCGCGCGGACCACGGCGCGTACGCGCTCCTCGGCGAGGCCCGCCATTTCGAGCAGCCGCGCCTTGAACGCGTCGAACTCCTCCTGAAATCGATGTGTGTCCGGCATCAGCCGAATCGCCCCGTCACGTAATCTTCGGTCAGCTTCTCACGCGGCGCGGTGAACACGCGCCGGGTCTCGTCAACTTCCACCAGCTTGCCCAGCCAGAAGAACGCGGTGAGGTCCGACACGCGCGCCGCCTGCTGCATGTTGTGGGTGACGATCACGATCGTATAGCGCTCCTTCAACTCGTAGATCAACTCCTCGATGCGCTGGGTGGCGATCGGGTCGAGCGCGGACGCCGGCTCGTCCATCAGCAGCACCTCCGGCCGCACCGCAAGGGCGCGCGCGATGCACAACCGCTGCTGCTGGCCGCCGGAGAGCGCGGCGGCCGGGGCGTGCAGCCGGTCCTTGACTTCGTCCCACAAGGCCGCGGCGCGCAGGCTTTCCTCGACACGGCCGTGCAACTCCGCGCGGCTGCCCGCGAGCCGGTTGATCCGCAGCCCGTACGCCACGTTCTCGAACACGGATTTCGGAAACGGGTTCGACTTCTGGAACACCATGCCGACGCGCCGCCGCAGGCCCACCACGTCGATGGACGACGCGTAGATGTCCTGGCCGTCGATGCGGACCTCTCCGGTGACGCGCACGCCGGGAATCAGGTCGTTCATGCGGTTGAGCGTCCGCAGGAACGTGCTCTTGCCGCATCCCGACGGGCCGATGAACGCGGTGACCATCCGCTCCGGCACCTCGATGGCAATGTCCTGCAGCGCGCGGACCTGGCCGTAATAGAAGTTCAGGCGGGAGACCGTGATCTTCGGGCCGCGTTCGGGCGCCGGGGCGGACCGGGCCCCGGCCGGCAGCGACGAACCGGGCGCGGGGGGCGCGAAGGCTGTTGGGACGGTCACCGCCCCGACAGGGTAGCCGGCCGCGGTTGCCTCGCCGTTTCGGCCGCGTTAACTCGGTGTAAACACCGGCCGACGCGCCGTGGAGCGCGTCTATACTTTCAAGGATGTCCCCCCGCATTGGCGCGGCGCTCGTGGTTGGTTCGCTGGCGGTGCCCGCCGCAGTGGCGGCGGACACGGCGGCGCCAATCCCGCGGTTTCACCGGGTGGACGGTCGGCTCTACCGCGGCGCACAGCCGGACGCGGAGGGGTTCCGCTACCTGCGCGACCTCGGCGTGCGCACGGTCGTCAACCTGCGCGACGACGACGAGGCCAGGACGGGCGCCGAGCAGCGGATCGTCGAGTCGCTCGGGATGCGCTACATCCACCTGCCGGTCCGCGACGGGAATTTCTTCACGCGCTCGCGCACGATCCCGGGCGAAACCATCCGGTCGTTCTTCGCGGTTGTCGACGGCGCCCAGGACGGCCCGGTGTTCCTGCACTGCCGGCGTGGCGCCGATCGCACGGGCGCGCTCGTGGGCTTCTACCGCATCGCCCGCCACCGCTGGGACAACGCCCGGGCGTACGCCGAAGCGCGGGCGATCGGCATGCGGTCCTGGTATACCGGGCTGAAGAAACAGATTTATGGGTTTGCGGGAGTGCCCTGAGGCAACTCCTCCTACGTCCCCGCACCGGCGAGGAACTCTCCAACCTGCTTCCGCAGCTCCTCCTGGATCCAGTCGATCTTGCGCCGCGCGTCGATGACGCGGAAGCTGAACTCCTCCGCCATGGCGTTGTACTCGCGCAGCAGCGCGCGCTGGTACGCCCGGAAGCTGTCGTAAATGTCGTCGGCCAGCTTCAGGTCCATGCCGGATTCCCAGAAGTTCATGCCTCGCGACTGGAGCACGCGCCGGATCAGCGTCTTCTCGTCGATGCGCAGGTAGAACACCAGGTGCGGCGCGATCGCGAAACTGTACAGGTTCCGCATCCACGTGCGGTCGATGCCGCGAACGCCCGCGCGAGCCAGCGCCGTGTACAGGTAGCGATCCGTGAGGACGATGAATCCTGCCTTGAGCGCGGGAATCACCTCCTTCTCGAGGCGGTCGGCGAAGTCCGTGGCGTAGAGCAGCGTGAACGTCAGCTTGTTCAGCGTGTTGCTGGATTTCGCCAGGTCGATGGTCGGGGACATCAAGGGCGACCGCGTCCACCCGGTCTCGACGACGCCGTAGCCCTGCACCTCGAGCCACTCGCGGAGCAGCCGGATCTGCGTCGAGCGGCCGACGCCGTCGGTCCCTTCGACGGCGATGATCTTCCCCGGAAACCCCTCCACCGGAATGGGGAGGTAGGGAATCGGGTTGCCGTAGTACAAACCTGCGGGCGTCGGCGTCAACTGCGTCCTCCCTGGCCCTCGGCCGCGGCCGCTTCCACGGCCTCCTCGATCGGTTCGTCGGTGGCCGGCACGCCGAGGTACGCGGCGACGACGCGGCGGAAGACGCGCTGTTGTTCCGTGATGCTGCCGGTCGCGTCGATCACGTCGAGGCCGAATTCTTCGACCAGGCGGTCGTACTCCTCGAGCACCTTCCCCTGGAACAGCCGAAAGCTCTCGGTCGGGTTCGTGCTCCAGCCCATGTCCATGCCTGCCTCGTAGAATTTCAGCTTCACGCGCCGGGCGAGCAGGCGGTCGAGGGAGACGTCGATCGGCACACGGAAGTACACGGCCAGGTCGGGGCGCACCGCGAAGGAATACAACTCGCGCACCCACGAGCGGTCGACGTTGCGCGCCACGTCGCGCGCGAACGCCGTGTAGGCGTACCGGTCCGCGAGGACCACCATCCCCGCCTTGAGCGGCGGGATGATGCTGTAGAGCAGCCGGTCAGCGAAGTCGGTGGCGTGCAGCAGGCTGAAGGTCATCGGCGTGAGCTGGTTCTTCTTCTTCCCCGCCTTGGTGGCGGCCTTCACCAGCGCCGACGAGTTCCACTCGGTGACGAAGACGCGGTGCCCCGCGGCGCTGAGCCACTTGGCCAGCAGCCCCAGCTGCGTTGTCTTTCCCGAGCCGTCGATCCCTTCGACCACGAACAGCTTGCCCGGATACTGGTGCGGTGTTGTCAGACTGTTGGCCATCGGTTTCCCCGCCGGCCGCGGGCTCCCCCGCGGCGCTGACGACTTCGAATCGGATCGGGAGCCCGACCCATTGTTCGACCAGGCTGCCCTGGCGCTGGGCGGCCCAGAGCTCGAGCTCCGCGTCCCCCCTGGCAGACAGCCGCACGGAGACGCTCGTGTCGTCCGGCGAGATCTCCACATCGTGTATGACGCCGTTCCGCGTGCGGTCGAGCCCCTCGGCGAGCCGGACGAGCGTGGCGAGAACCCGGACGGTCCTGCGCAGCGCGCGGGGCAGCGTGCCGAACCCCTCGTGGGCGCGCTTCGGCGTGCCGCGGCGGTGATAGCGCGCGATCAGCGCGATGACCTCGATCTCCTCGGGCTCGAAGCCGCGCAGCCCGCCGTTCTTGATCAGATAGTAGGAATGGCGATGGTGGCGCTCGTAGCTGATGTGCACGCCCACGTCGTGCAGGAGCGCGCCGTACTCGAGCCACTGCCGCTCGCGCTCTCCCAGCCCGTGCCACCTCCGCGTGCGGTCGAACAGCCGCGCGGCCAGATCCGCGACGTGCCGCGAATGGTCCGCGTCGAACCGGCACCGCTGGCCGAGCTCGACGACGCTGCGCTGGCGGACGTCGGGATAGCGTTCGAGCTGGCGGATCGTCGACGTGTTGCGACGGATGAAATCGATGACCAGCCCCTCGCGCAGCGCGAAGTCGCACAGCGTAATCTCGCGCGCGCCGAGCCGGTCGAGCAGCGTGTCGAGCAGGATGCTGCCGGGCACGGCGATGTCGGCGCGCTTCGGGTCGAGCCCCGGGAGCTTCAGGCGCCGCTGCAGGTCGAGCCGGGCCAGCCGCTCGCGCACGCGGCGAATGCTCTTCGCGCTGACGCGAAAGTTCCGCAGGTCTTTGGGCGCCTCCTGCCCGGCGGCCAGCGCGCCGAGGCTGAGGATCGTGCCGGAGGTCCCGATGACGCGGTCGAAGCCGCGGTTCGCGATCTCGTCGAGGTACTTTCCCGACTGCCTGAGGATGTGGCGCGAGAGCCTGCGCTCGTCCGCGTCGGAGATCGGATCGCTCGCGACGAATCGCTCCGCGAGACGGATGACGCCCATCTTGAAACTCCGCGAGAGCATCGGTCGCGCCGAGGTGCCGAGCGTGATTTCCACGCTGCCACCGCCGATGTCGATCACCACGCCGCGCCGCCGGCCGATGTCGGTCGCATAGCCGGCCGCGAGGTGGATGAGACGCGCTTCCTCCGTGCCCGAAATCACGTGCACGCGAATGCCCACCTCGCGCTCCACACGACGGAGGAAGTCGCCGCCATTTTCCGCCTCGCGGGTCGCGCTCGTTGCGGCGGCGAGGATCTCGTCGACGCCGTGGGAATCGGCGAGGCGCCGGTACCGTGACAGCACGTCGAGCGCGTCAGCCACAGCCTGCTCCGTCAGGTGACCGCCATCCAGTCCACCCGCTCCGAGCCGGACCATTTCCTTTTCCCGGTCGATGACCTCGAAGGACAGATCGCCGTGCACCTGCACCACGATCATGTGGATGGAGTTGCTGCCGAGGTCGATGGCCGCGATGCGCATGCGATTTGCAGAGCTTCAACGCCGGTGAGTAGACTGATGGACGAGCGTCAGCCCTCGTGCCAATCAGCGGCCATCCTAGCATGCGCACCGAGCCACTCCCTGTCACAGTCGTGAAACGGCGAACGAAGGCGCTCGGCGCCGCGCTTCCCCTTGCGCTGGAAGGAGATATCGCCGCGCTGCACCGCGCAAGGGTGGCCTCCCGGCGGCTGCGCGAGCTTCTGCCCGTGCTGCGCGCACCAGGCGCAAAGCTGGGAAAGACGCGAAAGCGAGTCCGCCGGTTGACGCGACTGCTCGGCCGCGTTCGCGAGATGGACGTCGCGCTGCAGCTGCTCGACACGCTCGGCGAAGGGGTGCCGCGCCTCGCGTTGTTCGAGGCTCGTCAGCACGTGCGGAGCGGGCGCGAGGCACGACGCGAGCAGATGCTCCGCAAGCTGCACACGTTGAGTCTGAAAAAGCTCGACCGCCGGCTCGATGAGCTGGTCGCCATCGTGGGCGACGTGGATCCCGCGGCGTGGCGACGCCGCCTGGCGGCGTTGCTCACGCGGCGCGCGGCGCGCTTGCACGACGCGGCGGCCGAGGCGGGGGCGATCTACGTGCCGGAGCGGCTGCACGGCGTCCGGCTCGCGGCCAAGAAGCTGCGGTACGCGCTCGAGATCGCGGCCGAAGGCGGCGTGCGCGAGGCGGCGAGGCTCGCCGCGATCGTCCGGCGCTCGCAGATCACGCTCGGTCGCCTGCAGGATCGCCACGTGCTCGTGCGCGAGGTGCACGAGGTGGCCGGTCATGCGACAGATGATGCGGCGCGGCATGGTCTCCTGGCGATCGCCGCGCAGCTCGAGCAGTCCGCTCGCGAGCTGCACGCCGAGTTCCTGCGTCAGCGCGACGGGCTGCTCGCCGCGGGTGCGGCGGTGCGGCAGGAGGTCGTGCCGGAACTCACGCGCGCGGCACGGGCACGAAGGCAGTTGCGGGCAGGATTGAAGACACGCAGCGGGCGCGGGCGCCAGGCCTTGAAGGCCGGCGCCTGACGCGGTCGCGACCGACGCGCAGGACGCGCCGGGCTGAAGGCCCCGCGCTGACAGAGATGGCTGAGACAATAGAGCTGTACCTGATTCGACACGGGCTTGCCGCCGCGCGCGGCGACCAGTTCCCGGACGACGGTAAACGCCCCCTCACGCACAAGGGCATCGTCCGCCTGCGCCGGGAAGCGAGGGCGCTCGAGGCGCTCGGGGTGGTGTTCGATCAGGTCGTGACCAGCCCGCTCGTGCGCACGCGGCAGACGGCGGAGATTTTCGCGGACGGCGCCGGCTCGACGGCGCCGATCGCGTTGGCCGACGCGCTCGCGCCTGGGGGCACCACGGCGCAGGCCATCGAGGAACTCGGGAAGTACTCCCGGCAGAGACGAATCGCGATCGTCGGGCACGAGCCGACCATCGGCGAGCTGGCGGCCAAATTGATCGGCGCGCGTGCCGCGCTCGAGTTCAAGAAGGGTGCGATCTGCCGGATCGACGTCGAGACGCTTCCCCCTGCCCGCCCCGGGCATCTCCGGTGGTTCGCCACGCCGAAGATGCTGCGACTGCTCCGGAAGTAGCCATTAGACGAGCGCGCGGGCTCGCGGGTTTAGTGGTGTGCGGATGTGGGACGCCGCGTCACGGGGCCGCCAGGACCTCGGCGCGCACCGCGCGGCCGGTGGTCTGCGCGCGATCGGTTTCGAACATGCGCCACTCGCGCTCGCTGCCGATGCGGCGATAGAGCTCGGCCAGCGATTCCTCGCTGCGTACCTCGGGATGGTCCGCAATCTCGATCGCGTGTTGCAGTTCGTGGGCCAGACTGGCCACGACGTCGAACCGGTTCATCAGCGTCTTGATCTGGGCGCGGATGTAACGGTACCGGCCCGCGGTGCCCATGAAGTGCACGCAGCCGCGCAGACCGGAATCCGCGCGCTGGCTGGGCTCGAAGTAGACGATCACGTCCGACCGCTCGACGCGGTCAAACATCTCCGCGAAGGTTTGAGAATGCGCGCGCGTGTCGGCGATCAGTTCCGCCAGGAACGGGGTCGATGTTCGTATGTTCTGAATATTCGCAACGGTCGCAGACGCGGGGAGGGCAATCAGCGCCGTCGCGAGTGCGACGACGGGCAGCATGACTCGCGACCATGCGTAACGCGTGCCACTCCCGGCGCGAGAAGACACGCGGATATTGCGCGGAATTGCCGGAATGCCGTCAGCGGGGCAGCTGCGGATATCGACCATCCGGCACGCGCGGTGGAGCGAGGCGACGAATGCGCCGTAAACGTGCTGAATATCTCGACGCGCCGCGAAGACCCGCTGGCAGTGCCGTTGCTAAAGACGTCAACGGATCCCACGAGGTTTCCATGTCTCCACCGCTGGTGTTCGCGTTCTTACTGGCGCTGCCGCCAGCCGCCCAGGCTCCTGCCCCCGCGCCGGCGCCGGCCGCCGGCGAATGTCTTGCCTGTCACGCCGAGCCGGATCTCGCGATCACGTTTGGCGACGGGTCCAGCAAGTCGCTGCGCATCGACGGCGACACCGTTGCACAATCGGTGCACGGCGGCAAGGTGACATGCGCGGACTGCCACCCGCAGCAGCGCGACATCCCGCACGCCGGGCGGAGGTTTGCCTCGGCGCGCCAGCTCGCGACGTCGATGTCCGAGAGCTGCCAGCGCTGTCACTTCTCGGACTACCGGCGCACGCTGGACAGCGCCCACGCCGCGGCGGTCAGGCGCGGCGACCTGATGGCGCCGGTCTGCGTGGACTGCCATGGCGGCCACGACATGACGCGGCCGGACGTGCCGCGGACGAGGATCGCCGGCACGTGCGCGAAGTGCCACGAAGGGGTCGCCAAGACGTACGCGGCCAGCGTGCACGGCCGCGACGCCGCGAAGAACGTGGCGGACGTGCCCACGTGCACCGACTGCCACCGCACGCACGACATCGGCGGCCCGCGCCAGAAGGGATGGAAGACCGCGAGCCCGGACATCTGCGGCAACTGCCACGCCGATGAGGAGCGGATGCGCAAGTACGGCCTGTCGACGAACGTCCTCAAGACGTACGTCGCCGACTTCCACGGCAAGACCGCGTCGCTCCGGAAGGGGACGGACGCGGCGGACGGGCGGGCCTTCGTCGCGCTCTGCTCGGACTGCCACGGCGTGCACGACATTGCCCGCGTCGGCGACAGCACCTCGAAAGTCATCCAGGCGAACCTCGCGACGACGTGCCGGCAGTGCCACGCGAAGGCGAGCGCCAACTTCTCGCAGGCATGGCTCTCGCACTACGAGCCGAGCTGGGAGCGCACGCCGGCGGTCTACGCCGTGAAGGTCGGGTATTCGGTCTTCATTCCGTTCATCATCGGCGGGTTGATCCTGCAGATGCTGCTGCACCTGTGGCGAATGGCGGTGAATCGATGACGCGATCCCTGCAGCGCTTCAGCCGCTGGCAGCGGCTGCAGCACGTCTGCGTGATGGTCCTGTTCACGCTGCTGTGCGCGACCGGGCTGCCGCAGAAGTTCTACGAGGCGGGCTGGGCGGCGTCGCTGCTCGGGTTTTTCGGGGGCGTGGACCGCGCGCGCTGGATCCATCGCGCGTGCGGCCTGTCGTTTGCCGTCCTGATGGTGGTGCACTTCGCGGTGGAGATCTTCGCGCTGCTGCGCGGGGGCGGCTCGCTCTCGCTCGTCCCGAGCCGCCGGGACTTCCGCGACGCGATCGTCACCCTGCGGTTCTACCTGGGACTGTCGGACGAGCAGGCGCGGTTCGACCGGTTCGACTACCGGCAGAAGTTCGAGTACTGGGGCCTGGTCCTCGGGTCGGTGCTCGTCGTGAGCACCGGGCTCGTGTTGCTCTACCCGGTCGAGGTCACGCAGCACCTGCCCGGGACGCTCGTGCCGGTCGCGATGGTGGCGCACAGCAACGAGGGGCTGCTGGCGTTCCTCACCATCCTCATCTGGCACATCTACAACGCGCACCTGAACCCGGACGTGTTTCCGTTCGACACGACGATTTTCACCGGCCGCATCAGCCTCGAGCGCATGCGCCACGAGCACCCGCGGGAGCTCGAACGGATCGAAGGCGCCGAGGAGAAGCACGTGGCGTAGGCCATGCCGTACGGATGGTGGCGGCGGGCGATCGAGCGGCGGCTGGAGACCTTGTCCGCCGTCGCGCTCATCGCGTGGGTCGTGGCCGTCGGCGGCGCGTCCGCGATCGCGACCGGCCGCATCACGGCCGCACTCCAGAGCGAGCGCGCGGAAGTCGCGCAGCGAATCGCGGCGCGCGTGGAACGGGCGATCGACACGGAGTTGTCACGCCTGTACCTCGAGCCCGGGGCGGGGGCCCTGCCGCTGCCGGCGCAACTGGGCCGGACGGTGCCCGCGCTTGGCGCGCTGCTCGGCGAGTACGCCGGGGAGCCGTATTGCGTCCACCTCGTCGACGCGCAGGGGCAGGAGCTGGCCGCAAGCCAGCGCGCCCCGTCCGGCGTTGATGCGCGCACGCGGGTCAGCTCCACGGCGCGCGTCGGTCACACCGACTGGTCGATCCGCGTCGACCAGGCCCGCAGCGCGGCGCTCGAGCCGGTCTTCTGGCTCAGGCGCCTGCTCATCTGGGCGTCGATCCTCTCGTGCGCGATGACGATTCTCCTGGCGTGGGGCTTCGCGCAGAGCATCCGCCGTCCCATCCAGCGGCTCACGGCGGACGCGCAGCGCCTGGCCCGCGGCGAGCTGCGCCGGCCGATCGCCCCGGCGGGCGTGGACGAGATCGGGCAGCTCGCCCACGCGCTGGAGAAGATGCGGCTGGCGCTCGTGCACGACGAGCTGCTCGGCCGGCTGCTCAGAAAGTCGATCACCGCGCAGGAAGAGGAGCGCAAACGCCTCGCGCGGGAACTGCACGACGAGACCTCGCAGCAGCTGACCGCGCTCGGCATGCAGATCGACCTTGTCGAACGCGCCCTGCCCGGCGCGCCGCCGAACGCGTCGGCGCGGCTCGCGGATGCCCGGGCCCTGGTGGGCCGGATGATCGATGGCCTGCACCGCGTGATCTACGACCTCCGCCCCTCGATGCTCGACGATCTCGGCCTGCTGCCGGCGATCCGATGGTTCGCGGAGCGCCGCCTCGCCTCGCGCGGGATTGCCGTCCAGTTCGAGTTCCCCGACACGCCCATCGACCTCCCGCCGGAAGTGGTCACCGCCGTCTACCGGGCGGTCCAGGAAGCGTTGTCGAACATCGAGCGGCACGCGAAGGCCGAAACGGTGCTGGTCGCGTGCGACCTGTCCGTCTCGCACCTGACGATCGAGATCGAAGATGACGGCGTCGGGTTCGATCCCGGCGAGATGGACCAGCCCCGCGAGTCGGGACAGGGGCTCGGCCTGCTCGGCATGCGCGAGCGGCTGTTCCTGGTCGGCGGGTCGTGCACGATCGAATCGCAGGCGGGGCAGGGGACCAGAATTCTGGTACAAGTACCGATGACCACCGCAGAAAGCGCACAACACGCAGACATACGCCGTGATTCCGCGAGTTCTGCGGCTTCCGCGGTTGGAAGGTGACGAGAGGTGATCAAAGTCCTGATTGCCGACGATCACGCGCTGGTGCGGGACGGCGTGCGCGCGCTGCTCTCGACCGCCGACGATATCGAAGTGGTGGCGGAGGCGGGGGACGGCCGCGAAGCGACCGACCGCGCGCGCGAGACGTCCCCGGACGTCGTCCTGCTGGACATCGCGATGCCCGGACTGGGCGGCCTGGAGGCGGTGCCGCTCATCCAGCGCGAGGCGCCGCGCGCGCGCATTCTGATCCTGACCCAGTACGAGCACGCCGACTACGTGCGCCGCTTCCTGCGGCTGGGCGTCGCCGGCTACGTGCTGAAGAAAGCCGCGGGCGCGGAGCTCATCTCGGCCATCCGCGCCGCGCACCGGGGAGGCCTGGTGCTCGATCCCGCGATCGCGCGCGAGGCCCTGAAAGAACCCGATGGCGGCACCGAGCCCGCCGACGATCCCTACGAGTCACTGACCGACCGCGAGCGGCAGGTGCTGAAGCTCGTCGCGGAGGGGCGGAGCAACAAGGAGATCGCCTCGCTCCTGGACATCAGCGTCAAGACCGCGATGACGCACCGCGAGCACGTGATGCAGAAGCTCAATCTCCACAACCGCACGGACCTGACGCGCTTCGCGATCCGCCGCGGCATCATCCAGGAGACCTGACCTACGCGGCCTTCCTCTGCTCCTCCGGCGGCTTCGGCGCCGCCACCGGGGTCTTCCGGAACAGCCCGAGGGCCTTGGCCGCCACCATGCCGACCAGCAGCGCGAAGCCGATGAACGGCAGGAACACGACGAAGAGCGCGCCCATCAGCGGCGCGAGCACGAACATCAGCAGCGTGGGCACGCGCGTATACCGCGTGTCTTCGGTCCCCGGCAGCACCCCGTGCCTGCCTTCGACGTTCTCCAGGTGCCACTGCGCCTGGTTCCAGTAGAACCCGCCCTTCACCGTCTCGCCGCCTGTGTGCTTCAACATGACCGCCTCCATTGACACTACCAATGTAGGTCCCTGGAGCGCGCGGGGGTATCGGGCGGATTACCGAGATC
The DNA here is from genome assembly GCA_016184105.1 of Acidobacteriota bacterium. Classification (NCBI taxonomy): domain Bacteria; kingdom Pseudomonadati; phylum Acidobacteriota; species Acidobacteriota bacterium. Next base: position 119,161 of record JACPDI010000031.1, on the reverse strand, counting down.
GGGAGGGAAAGAGCCCGATCAAAGGAAAACAGTTGACGGAAGAAGTCAAAAGGCACGAAGGAAAAAGGGGGGAAGTTGAAAGTTAAGTTGGTACGCGGAATGTGCGTCTTCGACGGGCGGTCTACACCGTAGAATTCGGCCGGTTGCGTCGCGACGCATGCCGACATCCGGGATATTTCGGCTGGCATTCGCCGTGCACAGCAGCGGCGGCATGCGTTCAGAGGATCTGCGCCAGCGCACGAAGCAGTTTTCGCTGCAGGTGATCGCCCTGTGGCGGCGGTTGCCGCAGTCGGCGGAGTACCAGGACATCGGCGACCAGCTCCGGCGTGCGGCCGACGGCGTGGCCTCCAACTATCGCGCAGCGCGGTGCGGGCGTTCTTGCGATGAATTCACTGCGAAGCTCGGGACGGTTCGCGAAGAAGCCGACGAGTGCCAGCACTGGCTTGAAGTCCTGGCCGACATCGGCCTGCAAGATGATTCGCTGGAGTGGCTGCGCAGGGAATCGTCGGAGCTGGTGGCGATCTTCGTCGCCTCACTCAAGACGGCGAATAGGAGAAGACGGAAGAAAGGAAAATAGTAAAACGTGAAGCGAGAAGGGCACGAACTTTAAGCCTAAAAGCGGTAAAAGCAGGTTGGGCGCGCGAGCCCCAATTTAACTTCCCACCCTTGAACTTCTTCCTTCGTGCCTTTTTCAATTCCACTTTTACTATTTCAAATTTGAGGCACCCGATCGTGAGGACATCAGTTCGGGATATTACGAATGGTTATCGGGATCAGATCGCGGCGCGCGCCCGCGGGCGGCGGATGCCGGCCGTTTCGAGGTCCAGCCCGGCCCGTGTCAGCACCTCGATCGGGATGGTGCGGACGCGGTCGATGACGGCCCGATCGGCGACGATCGCCTCATCGCCGGCGACGAGGGCGAGCGCGTTCGCGACAACGGCGGCAAAGGGGCTCGAGGCGTTGCGCCGGTAGAACACCAGCTTTCCCTGCTTGTCCTCGAGCACGAGCCCGCTGCGCCGCAGCTCGTTGAGGTGACCCGAGACCGTGGAGGGGGCGAGCTGGAGGACGGACGTCATCTGGCACACGCAGAGCGTGCGCCCCTGCAGCATCGCGAGGATCCGCAGGCGCGCCGGGTGCCCAAGCGCCTTGGCCGCGTCAATCAGGTGGCGCGCGGTGACCGGCGGCTTGCTGTGTGGGGACACCACGAAATAGTAACACGCGTGTCGTGCATGCACGATCGGGAGCCTACCGGGCGGCGGTCACAGCCGCGTCACGCGACCGTTAAATCGGCGTGAAATGACTCAGAGGCCGCGCTGCATCCGCTCGAGCCGCGCGGTCGTTATCCGCGCCAGCAGCGCGCAGACCAACACCATCGACACCAGGACAAGGGCCCCCGCCCAGGCCTGGCGGTGCCAGTCCTCGTACGGCGAAATCGCGTAGGTGAAGACCTGCACGGTGAGCGAGGAGATTGGCTGGCCGAGGTCCGTGGACCAGAACCGGTTGTTGAACGCGGTGAAGAGCAGCGGGGCGGTTTCCCCGGCGATGCGCGCGAGCGCCAGCAGAATGCCGGTGAGGATCCCGGGCAGCGCGGCCGGCAGCACCACCGTGAAGACCGCCCGCGCGCGCGTCGCACCCAGCGCGAGCGCCCCCTCGCGCAGCGCGGAGGGCACGAGCTTCAACAGCTCCTCGGTGGTGCGCGTGATGATGGGGATCATCATGATGCCCAGCGCGGCGCCTCCCGCGAGAGCGCTGAACTGCTTGAAGGGCAGCACGAACACCGCGTACGCGAACACGCCGATCACGATCGACGGCACGCCGTTGAGCGTGTCGGCCGCAAACCGGACGAGGGACGCGAAACGCGAGCCGCCGTACTCGGAGATGTAGATGCCGCTCAGGACCCCGATCGGGATCGCGAATGCCGCACCGAGGCCCGTCAGGATCACGGTGCCCGCGATCGCGTTCGCCATGCCGCCGCCGGTCTCACCGACCGGCTTCGGCATCTGCGTGAAGAACGCGAGGTTGAGCGACGAGACGCCCTGGCTGACGACGAAGTAGAGGACCGCCGCCAGCGGCAGCAGCGCGGTGGCCACCGACAGGGCGCACAGGCCGACGGCGATGGCGGATGTCACCTTGCGGCGCCGCACGTTACGCTCCTCCCGGCACGACCGCCGCCGGCGCGGGCTGCGCGTGGCGGCGCGCGCTGCCGCTGACGACCCAGATCAGCCCGCGGGACAGGAGGTTCACGACGAGGGTGATGGCGAAGAGGACGAGCCCGATCTCCACGAGCGCGTGGAGGTAGATCTCCTCGGTCGCCTCGGTGAACTCGTTGGCCAGCACGGCGGCCATCGTGTATTGCGGCGCGAACAGCGACCAGCTCACCTGCGGGTTGTTGCCGATGACCATCGTGACGGCCATCGTCTCCCCCAGCGCGCGGCCGAAGCCGAGCATCACCGCGCCGATGACCCCGGTCCGCCCGAAGAACAGCGCCGCGCGGATCGCTTCCCACCGCGTCGCGCCAAGGGCGTAGGCGGCCTCGCGCTGCGCGCGCGGGACGGCGCGCAGCACCTCGCGCGCGACCGACGACGTGAACGGGATGACCATGATGGCGAGCACGAGCGCCGCCGCGAGCATCCCGACCCCGAGCGGCGGTCCCTGGAACAGCGGAAAGCCCTTCATCCACTCCGGCACCGCGGTCTCCGCCTGCCGCACGATCGGCACGAGCACGAAGATGCCCCACAGCCCGTAGACGATGGACGGGATCGCGGCGAGCAGCTCGGTGAGGAACACCAGCGGCCGCTGCAGCCAGGCGGGGGAGAGCTCGGAGATGAAGACGGCCACGCCAAGCGCGATCGGCGTCGAGATCAGCATCGCGAGCGCGGAGGAGTACAGCGTGCCCCAGATGAACGGGAACGCGCCGAACTCGCCCAGCACGGGGTCCCACGTCTCGCTGGCCCAGAAGCTCCAGCCGAATTTCTCGATCGACAGGTACGACTCGCGATAGAGCTGGACGCCGATGCCGAGCACGATGGCGACGAGCAGCAGCCCGAAGCCGCCGGTGAGGAAGAGGAGCGTCCAATCGTCGCGCTGTCTCATCGCAGATCTCCCAGGCTCCCACGCCTCAGCCCCGAGCCCCGCTACAGTCTCACCTTGGCGAGCTGTGCCAGCTCCAGTTTCACCACGCTCTCCGGCAGCGGCGCGTAGCCGAGCTGCGCGGCGAACTTCTGGCCCTCCGTGAGCGCCCACTTCATGAAGTCCACCATCACCTTCGCCTGCGCCTTGTTCTTCGGGTTCTCGTAGAGCAGCAGCCAGGTGAAGGACGCGACGGGGTAGGCGGCCTCGCCGGGCGCGTTCGTGATCGACACGCGGAAGTCGGCGGGCATCTTCGACACCGCGGCGGCCGCGGCCGCCGTGGTGGTCTCGATCGACGCGCGCACGAATTTGCCCGCGGCGTTCTGCACGGAGCCGTAATCGATCTTGTTCTGGAGCGCGTAGATCAGCTCGACGTAGCCGATGGAGTTCGGCGACTGCCGCACGAGCCCCGCGACTCCCTCGTTCCCCTTGCCCCCGACGCCGGCCGGCCACCTGACCGACGTGTTGACGCCGACCTTCTGCTTCCATTCGGCGGAGACCTTGGCCAGGTAATCGACCCAGATGTAGGTCGTGCCGGAGCCGTCGGACCGGTGCACGACGGTGATGTCGCTGGCGGGCAGCTTGACCCCCGCGTTCAGCTTCGCGATGGCGGGATCGTTCCACCTGGTGATCTTCCCGAGGAAGATGTCGGCGAGCACCGGGCCGGTGAACTTCAGCTCGTCGTCCACCCCCTGGATGTTGTAGACGGGTACGACCGCGCCGAGCACGGTGGGGAAGTGGAAGATCTTGCCGGGCGCCGCGCGCAGCTGATCGCTGGTCATCGGCCCGTCGGTCGCCCCGAAAAAGACCGTCTCCTGCGTGATCTGGCGGATGCCGCCGCCCGATCCGATCGACTGGTAGTTGATTTGGACGTTCGGACGGACCTTGTTGTACTCGGCGAACCACTTCGAGTAGATCGGATATGGGAACGTCGCGCCCGCGCCGTTGATCTGGACCGCCTGCGCGGCAAGGCCCACGGTCGCGGCCGCGGTCAGGAGTGTCAGCACTTTCTTCATGATTCGGTATCGATCCTTCCCTCAGAAGTTAAGCAGCATGTGGAGCGCCACGCGCTGTTCCTTCGGGCGCGCCGGCGCGTAGTTCCTGTAGTCCACCTTCTCGAAGTCGAGCAGGAACGCGGCCTGGGCGCCGGAGATCGGCAGCCAGTACGCGACGCCCGCCATCGCGCGGTTCTTCCGGTCGTCGTCGCCGGTGTTCGGCTCGAGGCGGTCAAATCGGAGCAGCCCCTCCCAGCCCTTGGTGGTGCGCGGCGTCGCCCAGATGGAGAAGCCGCGACCGTCGATCCGAGCCGACGCCGGCAGCGCCTGGTCGGAGGTGGCGAGATAGATGAACCCGGTGTTGACGAACCTGTGCTCGAAGGTGAGGTCCCCAAGGGCGCGGCGGCGACGCCCGTCCTTCACCGCCGCGTCGGCGTCGTAGAACCCGCTCACGCGCAGGCCGCGCAGGGTTCGCGCCCTGGGCATCGGGCGAAACGTGGCGCGAACCATGAACGCCTTCTGATCGTTCGCCTCGAGCTTCGAGAACGTCTCGCCGTTGTAGATCCCCGCGTGCACGTCGCCGTAGTTGTTCTTGAACTGCGTGCGGAACGAGACGCCGGAGTCCGACGAACTGAGGAAACCCTCGCGGTCGGCGAACACGGTGCCCTGGAAGCGGTACCGGTACACCCCTTCCTGGTAATCGATCATCGGCGTCTGCTGCATCCCGATGCGCACCCAGCTCCCGCCCGTCAGCCAGTCGTCCAGGTTGACCTGCGCGTACGCGTACTTGAGACGGAACGTCAGGCTGCCGTTCAGCGAGCTGCCCGTGCCGGTCTCCTGCCGGATGTCCGGCGTGATCCGGAACGACAGCCGATGATGGACCTGGCCCGTCACGTTGATGTAGGTCCGGCCGACCTGGAACGCGTTGAAGTTGACGTTGCGGCCTGCAGCGTCCTTCACGTCCGGCGACTGCTGCAGCGTGTAGTCCAGGAAAATCGTCGTCCCGACCCGGATCGACGGGGTGTCGTCCGGCGGGGTGTAGCCCTGGGCAGGGGTCACCTGCGCGAGGGCGGGCGCTGGAGCGAGCAGCGCGGCGACAAAAAGGGTGGCGGCACGAGTCCGTCCTGTCTTTCTTGCGGTCGTCATGAGCTTGAAACGTACGACGACAGGATGACCGAGACGTTACGTGACGGTTACGGGCGCGTTAAATCCATCCGGCCGCCGCCGGGCGCGCGCCGGCGTGTAACGTCCGTGTAACGACTTGGGATAGGATCTACGGTTGCCTGAGGAGGTTGAGTGGCCAGATTCAGCTTGATCCCGCGCGAGGAGCGGTTCTTTGACGATTTCGAGACGATGGCGCGTGAAATCACCCGTGGTGCCGCGATGCTCGAAGAGATGCTGGCGCCGGAGCATCCGGTGTGGGACAAGGCCGACGAGATCAAGGAAGTCGAGCACAAGTGCGACTTCCTCACGCACGAGGTCATCCAGCGGCTGAACCGCACGTTCATCACGCCGCTGGACCGGGAAGACATCCACTCTCTCGCCCGCAGCCTGGACGATGTCATGGACGCCATCGACGCGTCGGCGGGCGTCATCCGGCTCTATCAGATCGCCAGGGTGCGGCCGGGCGCGCGGGAGCTGGCGCGGATCATCGCGCAGTCGACCGACCAGATCGTCAAGGCCATGCCAGCGCTCGATCGCCGCAAGGGCATCCACGAGCACGCCGTGGAAATCAACCGCCTGGAGAACGAGGCGGACCGCGCCCACCAGCTGGCGTTGAAGCAGCTGTTCGCCGACGAGCACGACGCGATTGCCATCATCAAGTGGAAGGAGATCCTCGACTTCCTCGAGGCCGCAACCGACCGCTGCGAGGACGTCGCCAACGTCCTCGAGAGCGTCGTCGTGAAGCACGGCTGACGGGGACGCGATGGAGATCAGCATCGGGCTCCTCGTCGTGCTCGTCCTCATCCTGGGCGCGGAGTTCGTCAACGGGTGGACGGACGCGCCAAACGCGATTGCCACGGTCGTCTCGACGCGGTCGCTCTCGCCGATCCAGGCGATCCTGATGGCGGCCGTCCTGAACCTGGTCGGCGTGCTGTCGGGCACCGCCGTCGCGGCGACCATCGGCAAGGACATCATCGATCCCAGCATCGTCGATCTGACGACGGTGGGCGGAGCGATGGTGGGCATCATTATCTGGTCCACGGTCGCCGCCTACTGGGGCATCCCCACCAGCGAGAGCCACGCGCTCGTCGCGGGACTGGCAGGGGCCGGACTGGCCACGGCCGGACCGGACGCCCTCGTGCTCTCCGGATGGACGAAGGTGGGCTACGGGCTGTTGTTCTCGACCTTCCTCGGCTTCGGGGGAGGGCTGCTGATGATGACGGCGGTGTACCGCCTGTTCCGGCGCGCGACGCCGGGGCCGACCAAGCGCATCTTCCGCTGGATGCAGGTCCTGTCGTCCGGGTTCATGGCGTTCAGCCACGGCTCGAACGACGGCCAGAAGTTCATGGGAGCGTTCACGCTGGCGCTGGTGCTGGGAGGGCAGCTCGGGACGTTCGCCGTCCCCAAGTGGGTGATCTTCCTCTGCGCCGGCACGATGGCGCTCGGCACGATCACCGGCGGCTGGCGCATCATGCGGACGCTCGGCATGAAGATCACCAAGCTCGAAACGCACCAGGGGTTTGCCGCGGAAATGGCGGCGGCGAGCACCATCGAGCTGGCCTCGCGGCTGGGCATTCCCCTGAGCACGACGCACACCATTTCGACGGCGATCATGGGCGTGGGAGCCACGCGCGGCGTCTCGGCGGTACGCTGGGGAGTGACGCGCGAGCTGGTGACGGCGTGGATTCTGACCTTCCCGATCTGCGCGGGGATCAGCTGGGGCGTCGTGAAGGCGATGCGCGCGCTGTTTTAATCGCGATCCTCAGGCCGGCAGGGACACGCTGAACACCGCGCCCCCCTCCGGTCGGTTTCGCGCGGTGACCGTGCCGCCGTGCAGGCCCACGAGGTGCTTGACGATCGCGAGGCCCAGGCCCGTGCCGCCGCCGTGCTCGGGGGCGCGCGCCCGCGCCTTGTCCACGCGATAGAACCGCTCGAACACCCGGGTGAGATCCGGCTCGGGAATTCCCGTTCCTTCGTCTTCGACGTCGATCACGATCCGGCCATCAGCCGCGCGCGTGCGGAGGTGGATTGTCGCCCCCTCTGGCGAGTGGCGGCTTGCATTCTCCAGGAGGTTGCGCAGGACGTCATGCATGTGCGCGGCGTCGGCGCGGATCGTCGCGGCATCGGCGGCGATGTCGCGCGCGATGCGCTGGCCGCGTGGTTCGATCACGGGGCCGAGCGCCGTTTCGACGTCGGCGAACAGCCCGGCGACCGGGACGTCGCTCACGTCCAGGCGTTCCTGCCCGGCCTCGATGCGGGCGAGGCGCAGCAGGTCGCGCACCAGCCGCTCCATCTGCGTGCTGTGCCTCGCGATCACCTCGAGGAACTTCTTCGCCTGCGCGGGGTCGTCGATGCCGTCGGCCAGCGCCTCGGCGTAGCCGCGGATGGCCGTGAGCGGCGTTCTCAGCTCGTGGGAAACGTTCGCCACGAAATCCCGGCGCATGCGGTCGGCGCGCTTCAGGTCCGACACGTCGTGCAGCACGACGATCGCAATGCGTCCTCCGGGCACGTCCACGGCGCTCGCGCGCGCGATGAACACGCGGTCTCCCGCGGCGGTCAGGGTGACCTCCACCGGCGCGGGCGCGTCCCCGGCGAGGGCCGAGCCGAGCTGCTGGGCGATCGCCGGATGCCGCACCGCCTCCAGGTAGTGGCGCCCCGCCCCGCGCGGCTCCAGCGCCAGCATGCGACGCGCCGCCTCGTTGACGAGCTGCAGCTGCCCGCGCGCGTCCACGACGACGACTCCCTCGGTCATGCCGGAGAGAATGCCGGCCGTCAGCGCGCGATCGCGCGCCAGTTCCGCGACGCGGCTGCTCAGATCCTGCACGGCGTCGTCGAGCACCCGCGCGACCGTGCCGACCTCGTCGGCGCCGTAATCGGCCGGCGTGCGCAGGCGTTCCCCCCGCGCGTACCGTTCCGCTCTCGCCGCGATGGCGCTGACCCGGCGCGAGACGAGCGCGGCCATCCACCACGCGAGCGCCGCCGCCGTCACGATGCCGACGGCGAGCGCGAGCACCGACAGCCGGCGGACGGTGCTCAGCTGCTCTTCGACTTCCGCCAGCGGCAGCGCGAGCCGCACGACCGCCACCGCCCCGGGTCCATCCCGAACGGGAACCGCGACGTACAGCATGTCGGTCTGGACGGTGGTGCTATGGCGGGTCGAGATGCCTCTGCCGGCGCGGAGCGCGCCGAGTACTTCCGGCCGGCCGCCGTGGTTCTCCATGGCCGCCAGCTCCCGGCCGTCGCGTTCCGAGTCGCCGACGACACGGCCGTCGCGCGCGACAAGCGTCACGCGCGCGGAGACGCGGGCGCCGATATCATCCGCCTGGTCGTCGAGCGACGCGGCGTCCACGTGATGCGACACCAGCGCGGCCGCGAGCTGCGCCTCGGAGATGAGGCCGCGCTCGAGGCGCGAGATCAGATCGCGCCGCACCGCCCACGAAACGAGCGCAGTGGCCGCGGCGACCGTGGCGAACGCGGCCACGAAGGCGGCGAGGAAGATCTTCCGGCGGAAACTCATTCGGCGAGCTTGTACCCGAACTGCTTCACGGTTTCGATGACCTGCTCGAGCAGCGGGATCTTCTCACGCAACCGCCGGACGTGCACGTCCACGGTCCGGGTGCCCCCGGTGTACTGGTAGCCCCAGACGTCGGTGAGGAGCTGGTCGCGCGAGACCACGCGTCCCGCGCGCTGCATCATGTACTGGAGCAGCAGGAATTCCTTCGCCGTGAGCTTCACCTCGGCGCCGTTGGCTGTCACGCGGTGGCGATCGCCGTCGACGACGAGATCGCGATAGCGGAGGACCGTGGCCGTGGGCGCAGCCGGCGGGCGCGACCGGCGGAGGAGCGCCGCGACGCGTGCGACCAGCTCGCGCGGGCTGAACGGCTTGGTCAGGTAATCGTCCGCGCCCAGCTCGAGGCCGCCGACGCGGTCCGCTTCCTCCCCGCGCGCGGTCACCATGATGATCGGAGTGGCCGCCGTGTCCGGCTCCGCCCTCAGCGCGCGACACACCTGCATGCCGTCGAGCCCGGGGAGCATCACGTCGAGCACGAGCGCGTCGGGACGCGCCGCGCGCGCCCGCGCGAGCGCCTCCGACCCCGACCCGACGATCTCGGTCTCGTGCCCCGCCTTGCGGAGGCTGTGGTCGATCAGATCGGCGATGTCGCGATCGTCTTCGGCGATGAGGATGTGGGGCATGGGGCGTGTGGAAAGGTTCGAACCGTCCGATTCTCCCTGTCTCCCCCCGATTGTACGGTTGAGCCCTTCAGAGGACAACGTCACCGCGCTCGGCCGCAAAAGCCTCGGCAAATCGCGATTTCCGGGCGGCACGTGCCTTGGAACCTTACCGGGCGGAACGTGATTCGGAGGGAGTCTGAGATGAGGACCAACGGAGCAATGAGCATCAGCAGTCTGCGGCGCGCGGCGCTCGGCCTGGCGGGCGTGGGCGCGCTCGTGGTGACGGCTGCATGCGGCACGAAGGCCGACAGCAGCGTCCGCGCGCTCGGGTACGAGGGCGGGTTCGCCCAGCCGGTCGCCCAGCAGGTGGCGGGCGCCGCAAACGGGCAGGTCCTCGTCAACTGCGAGCCGAACCAGCGCACGCTCGTCCGGCAGGCCGTGGTCAGCGGCCAGCCCGTGGCGCAGGTGCAGTGCGTGTCCGCAGAGGTGCCATACGCAGCGGCGCCGGTGGCGTACGGCAACGGCGCGCTCGCGGTTCGTGACTACGGTTACGACACGCGCGTGGTGCAGCCTGCGGTGGTGCAGCAGCCTGCGGTGGTCTACCGCGAGGCGCGGCCCCGCACCGTCTCGCAGCGGGGCGTCGTCACCGAGCGGTCGAGCGGCCGCAGCGTGAAGAAAAGCGCGATCATCATCGGGTCGTCGGCAGGCGTGGGCGCCGGTGTCGGCGCGGCGGTCGGCGGCAAGAAGGGGGCGCTCATCGGCGCGGCGATTGGCGGCGGCAGCGCGGCCATCTGGGATCAGATCACGAGGCGGAACTAAGGGGAACTGCTCGGCGATCTGGAGCCACGTCCCTCCCGTATGTGGGGGGACGTGGTTTTTTGCGTGTTCCGCGCATTCTGCAGCGCGCCTGTTGTCAAGCGCCGGTCGTTTGTCCACAATACGACGATGATCCCGGCGCTCCTTCTCGTGCTGCTGCAGGCGGCCACTGCCGGCGCGCTCCGGTCTCCTCAGGCGCCGCTGGCGCGTGTCGAGGCCGTGCGGCGTTCGGCTCCCGTGAAGCCGGGCACGCCGGTGCCGCTCAAAGTCACCGTGACCCCGCGCGAAGGCATCCACATCTACGCGCCCCCGCAAGAACGGTACATTCCCGTGTCTCTGACGATCGAGCCGATCCCGGACGGGCATGCCGGCAGCGTCCGGTTTCCCCCGGCGGTGGTTCGAATGTTCGCAGGGGAACGCGTGCGCGTCTACGACAAGGCGTTCTCGCTTGCCGTCCCGGTCACGGTGCCGCCTGGCCGACCGGGCGCGGCCGTGCGCGTGCTGGGCACCGTGCGCTACCAGGCATGTGACGATTTGATGTGCTACCGCCCGGTAAATGTCCCCGTTCGATGGGACCTGCGGCTACAATAACCCGGTGTTTCTGATTGCTTCGGCGCTCGTGCTCGGCTTCCTGCACGGGCTCGGCGCCGACCATCTCATGGCCATCGCCGCGCTGACGGTCCGCGGCGAAGAAACGGTTGCCGTCCGTCGCGCGCGCGCGCTTGCGGTCGCCGTCCGATTCGCAGCCGGCCACGCGCTGGTGCTCGCATTTGGCGCGAGCCTCGTCGTGGTGGCCGGGTGGACGATTCCGCAGACCGTCGAGCGCGGCGGAGAGCAGCTGGGGGGAGTGCTGCTGGTCGCCCTCGGCGTCACGGCGCTGATGGCGGCGGTTTCCGGCCGCTTCTACGCGCACGCGCACCCGCAGAGCCACGATCCGGGCGCATGGCACCTGCATCTCGGCCGCCCGCAGGCGCACGGCGTCGCGCACTCGCAGCTGCCCGCCCTGCTTGGCGCGGTCTTCGCCATCAGCAGCCTGCGCGCGCTGGCCACGTTCGCGCCGTTCGGCGGCTCGACGGCGGCGGCCGCGATCCCGCAGATCGTGCTGCTCATCGTGCTGTTCGCCGTCGGCATCCTCATCTCGATGTCGCTGTTTGGCGTGGCCCTCGCGCGCACGCTCTCCACGCGCGTCGTCGCGCGGCTCGGCCGCGGCGCCGCGCTGCTGATGGCGGTGGCATCGATCGGCCTCGGTCTGTACTGGATCCTGGCTGTCTGATCCGATCTCTTACAACTCCCGGAGGCCGTGGCCGCGGAACAGGTAATAGACCGCGATCGCGACGAGCAGCGTTCCTCCCGTCACCAGCGCGGTCGGCGCCGAGGTGATGCTGGCCATCGTGCCCGCGGCCAGCCCGCCAAGCGGCATGCCGCCGCGGAACGCCACCATGTAAATGCTGACGACACGGCCACGGAGGTGATCCGGCACGATCAGCTGCACGAGGGAGGCCGTGAACGAAAACACCGCGATCAGCGCGGCGCCCGCCACGAAGAGCAGGACGTTGCTCAGCCACAGCAGGCGCGACAGCGCGAAGCCGACGAGCAACAGCCCGAACACGATCTGCAGGAGCAGCGTCGCCAGCCCCATGTGCCTGAACCGTCCCAGCCACGCGACGATGAGCGCGCCGGAGACGGCGCCGATGCCGGAGAAGGCCATCATCTGCGTGTAGCGGCCGACACCGCCGTGAAAGACGTCGCGCGCGAAGACCGGCAGCAGCGTCAGCAGCGGCAGCCCCAGGAACGTCGTGACGAAGCCGAGGAGGGTGAGCGAGATGATCGCCGGCTCGCTGCGGGCGTACGCGATGCCGCCGCGCAGCTCGTCCATCATCGGCTGGCGTGTCAGCGGCGGGATGTGTTTCACGCCGAGCGCCATCAGCGCGACGATCACGATGAGGAACGAAACGCCGTTGACCGCGAAGCACATCGCCGTGCCGAACGCGGCGAGCGTGGCGCCGGCGAGGATCGGCCCGAACACGCGCGCCAGGTTGAACTGGATCGAGTTGAGCGCGATCGCGTTGGGCAGGTCCTTGCGATCCACGAGCGACGGGATCAGCGACTGGTACGCCGGGCCGCCGAACGCCTGCGCGACGCCGGTGATGAACGACAGCGCGAGGATGTGCCACAGCTCCACGACCTGCCAGTAGACGAGCGCCGTGAGGATGAACGCGGCCGTCATCTGCACGTACTGCGAGCCGATGAGGAGCCGGCGCCGGTCGTAGCGATCGGCAATCACGCCGCCAATCAGCGTCAGGAGCAGGATGGGAAGCTGCGCGAGGAAATCGTCGAGCCCCAGGAAGAATGACGACCCGGTGAGCGAGAGGACCAGCCAGCTTTGCGCGACCTTCTGCATCCACGTGCCGACCGTGGACATGAAGGCGCCTGTCCAGAGGATGCGGAAATCGCGGTAAGTGAAGGCGGCGGCGGTCCGGCGGATGAACCCGTGGTTCGGAACCGAAGGGGCGGCCTCACCTTCGGTTTTCAGGGCGTCAGAGGACAAGGAAATCATCTTAGCAGGAGAGGGCTGCGCCGCGGAACGCGCTGAACACGCAGGATCCCGTATTTTTCCGCGTGTTCTGCGTGTTCCGCGGCGATGTTGCCCCAGCGTCGCTGGGTGGTTTATACTGCGTCCGGCAGGCGAAATAAAAGCGAAACACCTCGACCGGACACCATGGCTGCCGCGGCCCGCGCCCACCTCGAATCGCTGCTTCGCGCGAAAAAGCTCGACGCCACGCTGACGCACCTGCGCCCGGCGCTCGACGCCGGGCGGCCGCTGCTGCCGCTCGGCCATGCCGAGATCGACGCGCGGCTTGGCGGTGGATTGCCGCGGGGTGAGCTGTCGGAGATTGCGGGAGCGCGCTCCACCGGGCGGACCACGCTCATGTGTGCCGCGCTTGCGTCGGCGACCGCGGCCGGCGGGGCGGCGGCGCTGGTGGACGCGCTGGATCGGTTCGATGTGGAGTCGGCGGCGGCCACGGGGGTGCAGCTCGGGAACCTGTTGTGGGTGCGCGGCGTGGCGGCCAGCGTCGAGGCGATCCGCGCGAGCGGGCACGCGGCGCCGGGAAACACCTCATCGCTTTGGCGTGCAGTGGAGCGCGCGCTCAAGGCGTTCACCGTCGTGCTGGAGTCGCGCGCCTTCGGCCTCGCGGTCTGCGATCTCGCCGACGTGCCGCCGCCCGTCCTGCGGCGGCTGCCGTTCACGACCTGGCTTCGCCTGGCGCGGCTGATCGAAGGGGGATCCACCGCCGCGCTGCTCGTCGCGCCCGAGCGCGCCGGCCGCAGCGCGGGGGGCGTGACGATCGTGCTCGGCGGCGCCGCCGCGCCCCGGTGGCGCGGTGCGTCGGCGCGCGCGCGGCTGTTCGACGGGATTGCGCCGCAGGCGCGCGTGCTGGGGCGGGCTTCGCACGGAGGTTCGCACGGAGGTGCGCACGGAGGTTCGGGGAGTGTTCGCCGCACTGTTCAGCCCGGACAGTAAGGATGCCGCTGCGCTGCTTGCCGCGGCACAGGCGTGTTCGCCGCGCGTCGAGCCGCAGCTCGGCGGGCGGCTGGTGCTCATCGACACCGCCGGCCTCACGCGCATCGTTGGCGATGCCGCGGCGATCGCGGAAGAACTGTCGCACGCCGCACGTCGCACGCCGCACGTGACCGTGTCGGTGGCGGTCGCGCCCTCCCGCACGGCGGCCCTCCTGCTCGCCATCGCGCAGCCGTACAGCGTCGTCCTGCCGGGGAGGACCGCGGCCGCCGTGGGCGCGCTGTCGCTGGAGGTGTTCGACACGCTGGCGGCGAACAAGGGGCCGGGAGCCTTTTTACCGCCGCGGCTGCAGAAAAAAGGCTCCCGGCCCCTTGTTCGCGCCTGCGCGTTGTGCCGCCTGGCCGGCGCGCCCGGCCGTTGCGGCGAGCCGGGCGGCGCGTGCACCGAGCTTGCCACGCTGCGCCGATGGGGGCTGGTCACGCTCGGCGATCTCGCGGCGCTGCCCGCGGCCGATCTGGCGGCGCGGCTCGGCCAGGCCGGCGTCGTGCTGCAGCGGTTCGCGCGCGGCCTCGACACGCAGCCGCTCGTGCCGGTCCTCGACGAGGCGCGCTTCGAGGCGTCCTTCGATCTCGAGTGGCCGCTCGACGCGCTGCAGCCGGTGTCGTTCGTGCTCACGCGGCTGCTCGATCCGTTGAGCGCCGCGCTCGAGCGCGCCGATCGCGGCGCAGCCGTTCTCGAGACGACGCTCACGCTCGTGACCGCCCGCGTGGATGCGGACGGGACGAAGACGCGCGAGACGCACGTGCGGCGCATCGAGCTGCCCGCGCCGATGCGCGAGGCGCGCGTGCTGCGCACGCTCATCCTGCTCGATCTCGAGTCCCATCCGCCGCCGGCGGGCATCGATCGTATCGCCGTCCGGCTCGAGCCGGCCCCGGGACGCATCGTCCAGTTCTCGCTGCTCGAGCGCGCCGGGACGCAGCCCGAAACGATCGCGACGGTGGTGTCGAGGCTGACGGCGCTGATGGGAGAGGGACGCGTGGGCTCGCCGGTGCTCCTCGACTCGCACGCGCCGGACGCGTTCACGCTCGCGCCGTTCGCGCCCGCCGAAGCGCGAAGCGCGAACAGGGGCGCCAGCTGCGCCGAAGCGCGAAGCGCGAAGGCGAGACCTGTTCTGCGACGCTTTCGCATCCCCGTTGTCGCGCGCGTGGCGCTCGAGGGCGAGCGGGTGGCGCGCGTGACCACGGATCGGATTGGCATCCGCGGCGGCGCGGTGGAGCAGTGCGCCGGGCCGTGGCGATCGTCCGGCGGCTGGTGGAGCGGCCGCGACCCCGGCGCCTGCTGGGACCGCGATGAATACGACGTAACGCTCGCCGACGGCGCGGCCTACCGGATCTGCCGCGATCGTCACGAGGACAGGTGGTTTGTAGAGGGGATTCTGGACTGACGAAGGTTCTCACGAGGGTTCGAACGGTGGTTCCGGCGAGGATTCAGAGCGCGCGGTCGAACCTTCGTGCGAGCCTTCGCGTGAGCCTTCGCGTGAACCTTCGTGTGAACCTTCGTGTGAACCTTCGTGTATATCGAACTCCATTCCGCTTCGGCCTTTTCATTCCTCGACGGCGCCTCGCTGCCCGAAGCGCTCGTCGACCGCGCGGCGGCGCTCGGCTATCCGGCGCTCGCCCTCGTCGATCGAGACGGCTTCTACGGCGCGCCGCGATTTCACCTGGCGGCGAAGAAAGCGGGGCTGCGCGCGATTGTCGGCGCGGAGATCACGATCAGGGAGAAAAAGGGGTCGGGAGCCTTTTTCGCCGTTGACGCCTCGAAAAAGGCTCCCGACCCCTTTTTCTCCCTCTGGCGTCTCCCGGTCCTCGTCGAGTCCGCCATTGGCTACAAGAATCTCTGCCGCCTGATCACGCAGATGAAGCTCCGCGCGCCGAAAGGCGAGGGGTCGCTCGACCTCGAGGAGCTCGACGGCCGCACGGCGGGGCTCGTCGCGCTCATCGGGCGCGAGGCGCTGCAGGGGCCGCGGCACGGCGTGGGCGGGCTCGTCGACCGCGCCGTCGGCATGTTCGGGCGCGGCAGCGTGTACGTCGAGCTGCAGCGCCATCTGCGCCGCGACGAGGAATCGGACAACCACGCGCTGCTGTCGCTGGCCTCGGCGTTTCACGTCCCCGTCATCGCGACCAACGGCGTGCGCTTTGCCGAGCCGGCCGATCGCCCGCTGTACGACGTCCTCACGTGCCTCCGTCACAAGACGACGATCGCGCGCGCAGGCCGGCGCCTCAGCGTGAACGCGGAGCGGTACCTCAAGTCGCCGGAGCAGATGGCGGTGCTCTTCCACGATCTGCCGCACGCGGTGGCGGCGACGCGCGATCTGGCGGACCGCCTGCAGTACACGATGGCCGATCTCGGCTACCGCTTTCCCGAGTACCCCGTGCCCGCCGGCGAGACGATGGGCTCGTTCCTGCGGAAGATCACGGACGCGGGGGCGCGCGAGCGCTATCGGCCGTACCACGCGCGCGCGCGCGCGCAGATCGAGCGCGAGCTGTCGCTCGTCGAGAAGCTCGATCTCGCCGGGTACTTCCTCATCGTCTGGGACATCGTGAACTACTGCCGGCAGCACGGGATCCTCGTGCAGGGGCGCGGCTCGGCGGCCAACAGCGCGGTCTGCTACAGCCTGGGCATCACCGCGGTGGACCCGGTCGGGATGGATTTGCTCTTCGAACGGTTTCTTTCCGAGGAGCGCGGCGAGTGGCCCGACATCGATCTCGATCTGCCGAGCGGCGACCGCCGCGAGCAAGTGATTCAGTACGTCTACGAGCGCTACGGGAAGCGTGGCGCGCCCCCCGAAGGGCAGAGTGCGGCCCCCGAAGGGCAGAGTGCGGCAATGACCGCCAACGTCATCACCTATCGCGGGCGCAGCGCGGCGCGCGATATCGGCAAGGTCCTCGGGCTGGAGCCCGGCGAGGTGGACCGCCTGGCGAAGGTGATGAACCCCTTCGAGTGGATCGACCCGAAGGACACGCTCGAGCGGCACCTGCGCGACGCGGGGCTCGATCCCGCCAACGCGGCGCTGCGCACGTTCGGCCACCTGTGGGAGCGCATCCACGATCTGCCGCGGCACCTCGGGCAGCACTCCGGCGGCATGATCGTCTGCCAGGGGCGGCTCGATGAAGTCGTTCCCCTCGAAAACGCCAGCATGCCCGGCCGCGTCGTCGCGCAGTGGGACAAGGACGACTGCGCGGACATGGGGATCGTGAAGGTTGACCTGCTTGGACTGGGGATGATGGCGGTGCTTCAAGATGCGCTGACGATTGTGAATTCAGAGGCCAGAGGAGCGCCTGCGGCCCCTCTGGATTTGGTCCACCTCCCCCCCGACGACCCCGCGGTCTACCGCATGCTGCAGGAGGCGGACACGATCGGCATCTTCCAGGTGGAGTCACGCGCCCAGATGGCCACGCTGCCGCGGATGAAGCCCGAGCGTTTCTACGACATCGTCGTCGAGGTGGCGATCATCCGGCCCGGTCCGATCGTCGGCCAGATGGTGCACCCGTACCTGAAGCGGCGCCGCGGCGTGGAGCCGGTGGTGTACCCGCACCCGTCGCTCGCGCCGATCCTCGAGCGCACGCTCGGCGTGCCGCTCTTCCAGGAGCAGCTCCTGCGCATGGCGATGGTCGCGGCGGGATTCACGGGAGGGGAAGCGGAGGAGCTGCGCCGCGCGTTCGGCTTCAAGCGCTCGGAGAAGCGGATGCGCGTGATCGAACAGAAGCTGCGCGATGGCATCGCGAAGCAGGGGATCGGTGACGACGCGGCGGAGGAGATCATCCGCGCGATCACGTCGTTCGCGCTCTACGGCTTCCCTGAGTCGCACGCCGCGAGCTTCGCGCTGCTCGTCTATGCCAGCGCCTACCTGAAGGCGCATTACCCGGCGGCGTTCTACACCGCGATGCTGAACAACCAGCCGATGGGGTTCTACTCGCCGGCCACGCTCGTCAAGGATGCGCAGCGCCGCGGCGTGCGCTTCGCGCCGATCGACGTGCAGGTGTCGGGGTGGGGCTGCAGCATCGAGGAGGACGGGCGCGTGCGCCTCGGGCTGCGATACGTCAATGGGCTGCGCGCGGAGGCGGGAAAGGCCATCGAGCAGGCCGGTCCGCCGCACGATCGCACGTCGCACGATCGCACGTCGCACGATCGCACGTCGCACGATCGCACGTCGCACCGTGGCACGTCGCACGTCGCACGTGACATTTGCCCCAAGTGCGGTTCGGACGACGAAGCGATGATCGAGCGCGTGGGGACGACGTGCTTCTGTAGCGTCTGCGCGCACGAGTGGGCGGTCCACGTGCCACGTGCCACGTGCGACGTGCGACGTGCCACGTGCAGCCGGCCGCCTTCGCGCTTCACCTCCCTGGACGACTTCGTGGCGCGCAGCGGCGTGCATCGCGACGAGCTGCGCGCGCTGGCTGACATCGGCGCGCTCAACGCGTTCGGTTACGAGCGGCGCGCCGCGATGTGGCAGATCGAGCGCGCGATGCGGCCGGCGGGTGAGCTGTTTTCGGATCCCGGGTCCCAGGTTCCCGACCCCGCCGACGCGAGTCCGCTGGCCCGGATGACGCTTGCCGAGCGCATCGAGGCGGACTATGCGGGCACCGGTCTCACGATCGGGCCGCATCCGATGTCGCTCAGGCGCCAGGAGCTGGCGCTGCGCGGCGTGCTGCGCGCCTGCGATCTGCCGCAGGGGCGGCACGGCCGCCGCGTGCGCGTCGCGGGCGCCGTCATCGCGCGCCAGCGGCCGGGCACCGCGAAAGGGTTCGTCTTTCTCACGCTTGAAGACGAAACGGGCATCGCCAACATCATCGTCCGGCCGGATCTGTTCGCCAAGCAGCGGCGTTCGGTGGTCGGCGAGGCTTACCTGCTGGTGGAAGGCACACTGCAAATCCAGGAAGGAGTGACGTCCATTAAAGCTGAGCGGTTGTACGGTCTCGGCGGCGGCGGCCCTGATGTCGAGGCGCGCGACTTTCACTGAGCGCGTTTGCGCCTTCTGCGGTTGAGGTGTTGGGGGCGCGAGTACGAACCTTGCAGATCGCCTCGTCCGTATGGTGGGCGCGATGTCGTTCCATCTCTGCCGTCGGCCGCCGACGGCCCTCCTCGTCGTGCTCTGCGCCTGCACGGCCGCGGCGTGCGGCGAGCCCAGGATTCGCCGGACTGCGCCGCGCCCGCCGGCGCCGGCGCAGATGGCCGAGCTGTGGGTCGAGCCGTCGAACATCGCGGCACGCGACCTGTTCTGGGGGCCGGGCGGTCGGGCGCTCGCGCCCCGGAATGGCGCCACGTTCACGTTCAAGGAGGAAAAAGCCGGCGGGTTCAGCCCGGGCTTGACCGTCGAAGACGCGCAGGGTCGCGAATGGAGCGCGAAGCAAGGCCCCGAGGCCCAGACCGAGGTCGTCGCCTCGCGCATCTACTGGGCTGCCGGCTATCGCCAGCCGCCGACCTACTTCCTCGCGCACTGGAGCGTGGAAGGGGGGCCCTCGTCCGGGGCGCAGAACTCCGCACGGTTCCGTCCCGAGATCGGCAAGGTCATCGGGGAATGGTCGCTGCACCGGAATCCCTTCGTCGGCACGCAGCCGTACCGCGGGCTGCTTGCACTCGCCGTCATCCTGAACAACTGGGACATCAAGCCCTCGCAGAACAAGATTTACGAGTTCGGCGAGCCGCGCGACGGCGCGCGCCGCTGGTACGTGGCGCGCGATCTCGGCGCCACCTTCGGCCGGCCGCGGTGGCCGGACGGCTCCCGCAACAATCCCGATCACTTCGAGGCGCATCCCTTCATCATCGCGTTCGATGGTGACCGGCCGCGCTTCGGCGACCAGGGGCGCCACGACGAGCTGCTGAATCAGCTGCGCCGGCGCGACATCCGCTGGATCTCCGAACGGCTGGCCCGGATCACGGACCGGCAATTTGCCGACGCGTTTCGCGCCGCGGGATATCCCGATGCGATCGCCGGCCGCTTTATCGCACGCCTGCAGGAAAAGATCGCGGACGGGCTCGCGGCGTGCCCGCGCGGGTGCTGAGCGGCCGGCAGCGGCGAAGCGTGATGGTGCTGCTGCTCCTTCTCGTCGGATCGTTTTCAGGCTGCGCGCCGGCGATGCGGTCCACCGCGACGGGGCCGATCGCGGCGCGGCAACTCGCGGAGCTGTGGATTCCGCCGGCAGGTCTGTCCTCCCGCGATCTCTTCCACGGGCCCGGCGGTCCCGGGCTGCTCCCTCCCGAGGACGCGACCTTCCGCTTCAAGAGACTCGACGTGCTCGGCTACAGCGGCGGCTACGACGTGGTGGACGCCGGCGGGCGCGAGTGGAGCGTGAAGCAGGGGCTCGAGGTCCAGAGCGAGATCGCCGCGTCGCGGCTGCTCTGGGCGGTTGGCTATCACCAGCCCCCCATGTATCTGGTCCGGCACTGGCGCCTCGACGGCGGCCCGCGGCCGGGCCCGAAGCCCGCCGGGCGCTTCCGCCCGGAACTGCCGAACGCGCGAAAGCTCGCGGACTGGAGCTGGCAGCAGAACCCCTTCGTCGGCACGCGGCCGTTCAAGGGCCTGGTGGTGCTCAACCTCCTCATCAACAACTGGGATCTCAAGACCACGAACAACAAGGTGTACCAGGTCGCCGATCCCGGCGACGGCCCCGCGCTCCGGTATGTCGTGCGCGACCTCGGCGCCGCGTTCGGCAAGAGCCGACGCTTCCCGCACGGAACGCGCAACAACGTGCGCGACTTCGAGTCGCATGGATTCATCACGGGCGTGAAGGACGGCCGCGTGCAGTTCGAGTACCGCGGGCGTCACCAGGAGCTGCTCGCCGACCTTTCGCAGGAAGACGTCGCCTGGGCGTGCGATCTCGCGTCGCAGCTCACCGATCGCCAGCTCGACGACGCGTTCCGTGCGGGCGGATACGCCGCCGCGGATCGCGCCCGCTTCATCAGGAAACTGAAGGCCAAGATTGCGCAGGGGCTCGCGCTACGCGCCGCGCCCGCCGCGCGGAGGGAATGATGTCGCGCGTGCTTCCCGCCTTGATGCTCGTCGTGCTCGCCGCCTCGGGTCCGGCGCTCGCGCAGGTGCCGCCGGAGGGGCCGTTGCAGATGCCGGCCCCGCAGGAGCTTCCCGAGCACGCCATGCATCCGCTGCACGAACTCGATTCGGCGCTCGTGGCGCTCCCGCTGGCGACGCTCCTCGGCACGACGCTGGCGTTTCGGCCGCGGCGCCGCGGCACGCCTCCGCGAACGCCTGCCGTCATCCAGACGCAGATCATCCTCGCCATCGTCGGCGCCGTCGTGATGCTCGTCGTGGGTGCGAGCATTGCGCGCGCGTTCGCGGTCGTGGGCGCCGCAAGCCTGGTACGCTACCGGGCGAAGATCGATGACCCGAAGGACGCCGGCGTGATGTTGTGTTCGCTGGCGATCGGGCTGGGCGCCGGCGTCGGCCTCTACGCGCTGGTCACGTTTTCCACGGCATTCATGCTGGTGGTGATGTGGGTGATCGAGTCGCTCGAGCCCAAAACGACGAAAACCTTCGAACTGCACGTCCGCACGAAGGACAGCTCAGCGCTGCGTTCGGCCATTGAAAATCTTCTTCGGCGCCAGGAAATCCGGTACGAGCTTCGCACATCCTCCCAGGACGAACTCAGTTACCTGGTCGACCTGCCGTATGATCGCCGCACCGACCGGCTGTCCAATGCCATTCTTCGCCTCGACGAATCGGGCGGGACGTCGGTCGAGTGGGAAGAGAAGAAGAAAGGGAAATAGCCGGTGGATCTCATCGTCCAGCCCCAGGAAGGCCTCGTGCCCATCCTCGCCGCGATCGCGGACGCGAAGAAGAGCATCGACATCACCGTCTTCCGGCTCGATCGCGCCGCGGTGATCAAGGCGCTTGCGGAGGCCGTTCAGCGGGGCGTCGCGGTGCGCGCGCTGATTGCCCACACCAACAGCAGCGGCGACAAGGCGCTCAGAAAACTGGAGCTGAAGCTGCTCGACGAGGGAGTGACCGTCGCGCGCTCGGACGATGACCTCGTGCGGTACCACGGCAAGATGATCATCGTGGACCGCGGCCGGCTCCTGCTGCTCGGGTTCAACTACACGAAACTCGATATCGACAAGAGCCGCAGCCTCGGGCTCATCGTCGAGGACGACGCGGTGGTGAAGGAGGCCATCCGGTTGTTCGAGGCGGACCTCCTGAAGCAGCAGTACACGCCGCGGCACCACGCGCTGGTCGTCAGCCCGGAAAACGCCCGCGAGCGCCTGGCGTCGTTCATCAGGGGCGCGCGCGAGCAGCTCGTGATCTACGATGCGCGTCTCTCGGACCGGTCGATGATCCGCCTGATCGAGGAGCGCGCGAAGGCCGGCGTGGACGTGCGCGTCCTGGGACGCTGCGCGAAGGCGGGCGCGCGGCTGAAATGGGACACGCTGGCGCATTACCGCCTCCACATCCGGGCGATCGTGAAAGACGGCGAGCATGCGTTCGTCGGCAGCCAGAGCCTTCGGAAGGTGGAGCTCGACGAGCGCCGGGAGGTCGGCATGCTGATCGCGCACCGGCCCACGGTGCGGCGCATCCTCGCAACCTTCGACGAGGATTGGGCGCTTACGGCCGCCGCCAGGGAAGCGGCGCAAGCTGCGGGAAAGGAGGCGGCCGCTTCAGCGCAGACGTGAGCGGCGACGCCTTTCGCCGCACGACGACACCTTCGTCCACCGTCTGCCCGGTGCGCGAAATGACCTGGAACCGCATCTGGTCGCCGTTGATCTCCGCGAGCATGAATGAATTATCGGTGTCGAAGCCTCTTGCGGTGAGCTGCGAGCCGTCGCGCAGGTTCCCCTTCCGCAGCTTTGCCGATCCGCCCGCCGTGAAGTACGAGATGCCGTTCTGCGGCTTGAGCCGCTCGTAGAAGTGCTCGTGGCCGGCGAGCACCACGCTCACGTTGTACTTGATGAAGAGAGGCTCGAGCACCTGCCTGAGCGCGATGCTCGACCCGTGGCGGCCGCCCGACGAATAGATCGGGTGGTGCATGAAGACGATCTTCCAGTCCTCGTCATGGGTCTGCAGCTGCCGCTCCAGCCAGTCGAGCTGCCTGCGATCCATGTAGCTCGACTCGATCCCGAAGAAGCGCACGTTCTGACGAGGCGCCTTGAAGGTGTAGTACAGCTCGCCATTCATGTTGAACAGCTTGTAGTTGCGCTGCTCGCGGTCGTCGTGGTTGCCGAGCACCGCGTAGAACTTCACGCCGGCATCGAGCAGCGGCTTGTAGGGCCGCTCGAACTTCTTCGCGAAATCCTGCGGCCGCTCGGCGCCGTACAGGTTGTCTCCGACCATCAGGGCAATCTCGAACGGGTACTTCTGCCGCGCCTCGGCCAGGCGCTCGCCGACCTGGTACTGGGAGCGCCCGCCCGTGCCCGTGTCGCCCAGGACCGCCATCCGGAGCGAGTCTTCCTTGTTCGGCAGGCGCACGTCGACCGCCGCCAGCGAGAGCCCGGCGAGCAACACGGTGAGCATCAAGCGACGCATGGCGTTCAACCTCGAAGAGCGGACGTGCTAGCGCGGCAGCGCTCGCTCCATGTAATCGACGATCATGTTGGCTCGCGCGTCGAGGAGGATCAATCGCGTGCCCACGAACCGGAACTCGATCTGTTCGTCGGGAAGCCGTGGCAGCGCGGCGAGCACCTGCGGCGGCATGGTCGGCAGCGGCACCGTCGTCGGATAGGCACCATTGACCGCGATCGTGATCGGACCCGGGTCCTCGTCCTCGATGGCACGACGGATCGAGGTCCCCGGCTTCGGGTTCGGGCTCGCGAGCAGGCGCCGGATGAGCGCGCGGCTCGGCGCCGTGAAGATGTCCCCCTGTCTGGCGCCGCGCCGGGCCTGCTGAAGCGCCCCGAGCAGCGCCTTCTGGTGCGCCGCGATGTCCTCGGGCTTCGCTTCGTCCGAGAGGGAGGGCAGTTTCTGCTCTTCGGCCTTCCGGAGCTCGAGGTACTTCGCCACGCCGTCCAGGAAGTCCTTCTGGATTTGCGCGTCGCGGTTGACGCCGGCGGCGGCCTGCGCCGGCGTGACCGGTTGCCGGTGCACCGCCGCGGGAGCCGCGCATGAGGAAACCACGGCCGCCAACGCCACGGAGTAGCGCATCGTCATGCGGGATGCCAATTCAAGAACGTGACCGGAACGAGCTCAGCCTCGATAATTGCCGAACTGGAGGGCGATGCCGAAATCCTGCTCGCGGAGAAGGCGCATGACCGACTGCAGCTCGTCCTTCGAGGCAGAGCTGATGCGAACCTGGTCTCCCTGAATCGCGGCCTGGACGCGCTTGAGCTTCTGCTCTTTGATGAACCTGGCAATTTCCTTGGCCGCGTCGCCGGGAATACCCTGCTGGAGCGCGACCACCCGGCGGACCGTGTCGTTGGCGGCGCGCTCGAGGTCTCCCGGTTTCAGGTTCTTCACCGGGACGCCGCGGCGCACCAGGCGCGTCTGCACGATCTCCCACAACGCGTTCAGCTTGAACTCGTCGTCGGCGACCAGCGTGAGCGCGTTCTCGGCGCGGCTGAACGCGATGTCCGCCTTGGCGCCCTTGAAGTCGTATCGCTGCGCGACTTCCTTCTTCGCCTGATTGACGGCGTTGTCAACCTCCTGGAGGTCTACCGTCGAAGTGATGTCGAACGACGCGGTGGCTGCCATGCGATGTGTGCTGAGCTGCGCCGAATTATAGCGCAGCTTGAACCGAAGTCCCTCGTCTGCGACACTGAATGTCCGGCCCTTTCGCCGGAACCCACACCCAGACAACTGGACGATGAATGTTGAGCGACCGTGATCTGAGCCGCCGGAAATTCTGCGCGCTCGGGGCCATGGCGGCCGCGTCTCTGCTGCTGCCGCGCAGCCTCAGTGCCGCAACGCCGGCGTCCGGCAACAGACAGCTTTCGTTCTTCCACACGCATACAGGCGAGAGCCTGGCGGCGGAGTACTGCTGCGAAGGCGTATACAAGCCGGAATCGCTGCGTCGGATTAACCATCTGCTCCGGGACTTCCGCGTCAATGAGGTCAAGGCGATCGACGTGCGCCTGCTCGATCTCCTGTTCTCGCTGAACGGACAGCTCCAGACGCGCGAGCCGTATCATGTGATCTCCGGGTACCGCTCGCCCAGGACCAACACCATGCTGCGCGCGCGGGGCGGCGCGCATACCGGCGTCGCGTCCAAGTCGCTGCACATGGTGGGCAAGGCGATTGATATCCGCGTGCCCGGCGTGCCGCTCGGCCAACTTCACAAGGCGGCGGTGTCTCTCGAGAAGGGCGGCGTCGGCATCTACCCCTCGTCGAACTTCGTGCACGTGGACGTAGGGCGCGTTCGGTACTGGTCCGGAAACTGACTGCGTCCCCTGCGGTGAGTTCTCGTGCGCGGTGGGATATATTCGATCTCGTGATTGAGCGTCGGCGTTCGGGCATTCATGGCTGGGGGGTGTTCGCCACCCACGGCATTCCGAAAAACAAGCGCATTGTCGACTACGCGGGCGAGAAGATCTCCATCCGCGAGAGCGCGAAGCGCGAGGCGAATTACCTCGACCGCGGGCACATCTGGTGCTTCCGCCTGAATTCGCGATGGGTGCGCGACGCGGCGGTCGGCGGCAACGTCGCGCGCTACATCAACCACTCCTGCAAGCCCAACTGCTACGTCCAGATCGTCGGCGACGTGATCTGGATCCGTGCGTCGCGCACGATCCGCAAGGGCGAAGAGATCACCTACGACTACGCCACCGACGGCGCCAAGATCATTCCGTGCCGGTGCCGGCCCGGGTGCCGCACGCGCCTGTAATGCGCGGCATCTATCTCCACGGGTTCGCCTCGTCCGCGCGGTCGTCGAAAGCGCGAACCTTCGCGGATCGGCTTGCCCCCTACGACATCGTCCTCGAGGCGCTCGATTTCAACCAGCCCTCCTTTGAAACGCTCACCATCACGCGCATGATCGAGCATGCGGTGCGCGCCATCGATGGCGGCTCGGAACCGGTGGCGTTGATTGGGTCGAGCCTCGGGGCCTTTGTTGCCGTGCACGTCGCCGCGCAGCGCGCGGCCGTGGAGAAACTCGTGCTGCTCGCGCCCGCGCTCGATTTTGCTGAAACGCGGATGCGGGATCTTGGCGACGACGCGATCGCGAGGTGGCGCGAGACCGGATTGCTGGACGTCTTTCATTACGGCTTCGGCCGATTGGCGCAGGTCGGCTACGCGCTCTATGAAGATGCGGCACGATATGACGCATTCGGACTTGAGCTGACACAGCCCATGCTCGTTTTCCAGGGTACGCGCGACGCAGTGGTGAACCCGGCGGTTGCCCGGAAGTTCGCAAGCACGAGGACTAACGTCACGCTCCGGCTGCTGGATGACGACCATCAGTTGCTGTCCAGCATGCCGGACATCTGGGAGGAAACCCGCGTATTCCTTGGTTTGCCCGCGCGGCCCTAGATTTCACTTTCGCAAACCGGTGACAGTTCTTGTCGGTCGTTCCCGCCCACGCTCCCGCTAACTTGTTGTATTGTCGTCCATGCGTGGGCGGCACCGTCCTTGCCTCTTACCGGACGAACCGCACCCCAGCGACCAACTGCTTTCATGCTGCCGTTCCAGATTCTCGTCGTCGATGATGATGAGGCCGCATTGGCCGGCCTGATCGAGTTGCTCCGCGACGCCGGCCACCAGACGACTGGCGCGGCGACATTTGACGCGGCCCGGCGTCTCCTGGACGTCGGCCACTACGACCTTCTCGTTGCCGACATCAGACTTCGGTCGTACAACGGGCTACATCTTGTTCGCTTGAGTCGGTTACTGCACCCTGACATGGCCGTCATCATGATGACGGGCTACCCGGAGCGGTCGCTGGAATTCGAGGCGTCCCGCTACGGGGCGGTGTACATGGAGAAGCCGCTCGAGCCGAAGCAGTTCATGCGCTCGGTCGAACGGTTGCTCGCGCAAGTGCGTCGCGAGCGCCGCTGGCCCCGGCACCACGCACCCGAAGCCTTTCACGTGCAGATCGGTTCGTGGCCGGCACGCTTGCTGGATGTGAGCTACGGCGGGCTGCGTTTCGCGATGGCGGCGCCCGACACGCCGCTGCCGCCGACCGTGCCAGTGCGGATGCCCGCGCTCAACCTTTATATAGAGGCGGAAACGATTTGGACCGACCGTCTCACCTCGCCGGGCGCGTTGCTCGGCGGACTGGCGCTGCTCTCGGAAGGAGAGAACGCGCCGCTGCCCTGGCGCGCGCTCGTGGACTCGCTCGGCGAGGAACTGAACGACCTGCCCACCTAACCGCCGAGGCCGTCGCCTGTGGCCTGGTTTACGCCACAGCCGGCACGTCGGCCGGCGACGGACGCCCCCAGCAGATCCCCTCATACCGCGCCGGGATCGTTGTGAGATCCGTCTTCACGCGCACGAGGTCAATCACGATCTGGCCGGGGCGCGTGCGCGCCAGCGCGCCTGCAAACTCCGCCGCATGATTGCCCACGACAATCACGTCGCAGTTCTCGAGCACCTCGTCCACCGTGTCGCACAGCAGCGATGAGAGGTGGGGAATCTGCCGCTCGATGTACTCCTTGTTGGCGCCGACCAGCCGGGCAAGCGACACGTTCCGGTCGTAGATGCACAGCTTGTAGCCCTTGCCGAGCAACTGTTCGCCGAGGATCACGAGCGGGCTCTCGCGGAGATCGTCGGTCCCCGCCTTGAAGCTGAAGCCGAGCAGGCCGACGCGCTTGTGCCCCGACTCCACGATCAGGTCCAGCGCGTGCTGGATCTGCAGCTGGTTGCTCCCGAGGATGGCTTGAATGACCGGCAGCTCCAGGTCCACTTCCTTCGCGCGGTACTGCAGCGCGCGCACGTCCTTGGGCAGGCACGACCCCCCGAACGCGAACCCCGGCTTCATGTAGTGCGAGCTGAGATTCAGCTTGGTGTCCTGGCAGAAGATGTCCATCACCTCGTGGCTGTCGATGTCGAGGCGCTTGCACAGGTTGCCAATCTCGTTCGCGAAACAGACCTTCAGCGCGTGCCACGTGTTGCTTGCGTACTTCATCATCTCGGCGGTGCGCACGCTGGTGGTCACGAGCGGCGCCTCCACCTTGTCGTACAGGCCCACCGCTGCAGCGGCGTCCGCGGAGTGATCGACGCCCACGAGCGTCAGCGGCGGGTTCCGGAAGTCATGCAGCGCCGTGCCTTCACGCAGGAACTCCGGGTTCATCGCGACGCCAAACCCCTGGCCGTACTTCTTGCCGGAGTGCCGCTCGAGCCGGGGAATGACCACGTTGAACGCGGTGCCGGGGAGCACGGTGCTTCGAACGACGACGACGTGGTAATCCGCCTTGTCGCGCAGCGCGGCGCCGATTTCCTCGCAGACCCGGGTGAGGTACGACAGATCGAGGCTGCCGTTCCGCCGGCTGGGCGTTCCGACGCAGAGCAGCGACACACCGGTCCCTGCCACCGCTTCGGCCGCGTTCGTCGTGGCGCGCAGCGTGCCCTGCGAGACGGTCTCTGTGATCAGCTCCTCGAGGCCCCCCTCGACGATCGGGCTGCGCCCACGGTTGATCGCCTCCACCTTGCCCGCGTTGACGTCCACGCCTGTCACCTGGTGCCCGTCGCTCGCAAACGACGCAGCGGAGACGCAGCCGACATATCCAAGACCGAACACAGAGACCTGCATCTGGACCTCTCCCGTACTACGCGACCTGTTCCTTTGCCCGGGCCGCGGTGGCGACTCGTGCCAATGCCGCCTCGAATTCCCGGGCGACCGCCGACCAGTCGTAGCGCTCGACCACGAGCTGCCGTGCGGCCGCCTCGATCTGCCGCCGCTCGTCCGGCCGCCGGAGCAGGCCCACCACCGCTTCCGCGAACCGCGCGGGTTCGTCCGCGATCACGATGTCGCGTCCGGGCGTCACCGGCAGCCCCTCCGCACCGACGGTCGTGGACACGACCGCCTTCGCCATCGACATCGCCTCGAAGATCTTCAGGCGCGTTCCGCCGCCGATTCGAAGGGGAACGATGGAGAGGGACGCGCCGGCAACGTGCGGCCGCACGTCGTCGACGCGGCCAGTCACCTCCACGCCGCGCGCCTCGGCGAGGCGGCGCACGGCGGGAGTCGGCGCGCGGCCGACGATGCTGACCGTGACGCCGGGCTCGAGCTGCCGTATCTGCGGGAGGATCTCGCGGCAGAAGTAGAGCATCCCGTCCTCGTTGGGCAGCCAGTCCATGGAGCCGGTGAAGACGAGATGCCGATCGCGTGCGGCGTGGGCGCGGTCCGCGCCACGGGCGGGCGCGAAGTACTCCGTGTCGACGCCGGTCGGCACCACGTGGTACGCGCGACCTGTGGCGGGATAGAGCCGCTCGAACGTGGCGCGGTCCGCATCGGACACCGTGAGAACCAGGTCAAAGCGGTCCAGCGCCGCGCGCTCGAACGCGAGCATGCGCGTCCACTGGCCGTGCATGAGCGCGCGCCTGACGGGGTGCCCGGCGGTTTCCGCGTGGCGCCGCCAGATCTCCGCCTCGACGTTGTGCGTGAACAGCACCGACGGGCAGGGAAGCTCCGCCGGCATGTTGACGATCGGAGGCAGAAAATCGCAGACCGCGACGTCGAACGCTCGTTCGCGCAACAGGAATGTCAACGCGGCCGCGTAGGCCTGAGAGCGGTACTTCGCGACTGCGTACGGCGCCGGGTTCATGACGTAGCGCGCCGCGTCCACGTAGAACGCGAGGCTGCCCTTCGGCGCGTCCTCGCGCGGCACCGTGAGCACGCGCGCGGCAACTTCGCGCATGCCCTCGAGATCGCTCCGCGGCTGGTTCGGAGCGGCAAAGGACAGGTAGGTCACCTCGTGCCTGCGCGCAAGGTGGCGCATCAGGTGCCACGTGCGGAGCTTTCCCCCCTTGTCGAGCGGCAACGGGAGACCGGCGTTCAGCCAGAGAATCTTCACGCGATAGCCTCCCGCGCCGTCACGTCGACCGGAGCGGCCGTGTTCGACGGCGGCAGTCCTGCGGGCGTGCTCAAGACCTGCGCCCCGTCGCCGTCGACGCAGGTGCGGTACCACAACTCGAGGTTGAGCAGCGCCCAGAGTGCATCGCCGCCATCGGTGGTGCCGGAGCGGTGGGCGCCAATCAGCCGCTCGACCGCCGCGGGCGCGATGATGCCGCGCTCGCGCGTGCGGCGGTCGAGCAGGACGTCGCGGGCCACCGAACTCCATTCGGTCCGCATCCAGCGGCCGAACGGCACGGGAAAGCCCATCTTGGGGCGCGCCAGGATCTCGGGCGGCAGCACGTCCCGGACCGCGGCGCGCAGGATCCGCTTGGTCGTGAGGCCTCGCAGCTTCGCCGACGGCGGCAGCATCGCGGCGAACTCGACGAGCCTGTGATCGAGAAACGGGACGCGGCTCTCGATCGACGCCGCCATGCTCATCTGGTCCTGCTTCATGAGCAGCTCGACCAGGTACGTCTTGAGATCCGCGTAGAGCACGCGGTTGAGCAGCGGCGTGCCCGGCTGGGCGCGGTCGAGCCACGCGCACGATGCCGCGTACGGGTCGCGCGCCGCGGCGATCGCGCGGCGGCTCAACAGCCCGCGCGCCTGGGGCAGGCGGATGCCGGCGAAGGTGTCGAAGAAGATCGCCTCCGGCGTGTGGGGCAATCCGAGGAAGGACCGCTGCGCGTACCGACCCATCCGGCCCGGCAGGCGCGGCACGACGCGCTCGCGCAGCCACAGCCGCGCGGCGTCAGGGACCACTGTCGCGTAGATGCTGCCGGCGCGCCAGTTGACCAGCGAGCGCGGATACTTGCCGTAACCCGCCAGCAGTTCGTCCGAGCCCTCGCCCGCGAGCACCACCTTCACGTGATCGCGCGCGAGGCGCGAGACGAAGTAGAGCGGGACGCTCGAGGGGTGCGCGATCGGCTCGTCCTCGTGCCACACGAGCTGCGGCAACGCCCCAAAGAAGTCCCGCTCGTCGATGACGATCTCGTGGCGGTCCGCCTTGATGGCGTGCGCGACGGAGCGAGGCGCGGTCCTTGAAGGCCACGGAGAAGGTCTGCAGCGGCCGGGCGATCATGCGCGCCATGAGCGCGGCAATCGCGCTGCTGTCGATGCCCCCCGAGAGAAGCATGCCGAGCGGCACGTCGCTCATCAGCCGCAACCGCACGGATTCCTCGAGCAGCTCGCGGAACGTGGCGGCGAGATCGTCGAATGACCGCGAGCGTGCGGGCGCACCGGTCGGGACATCCCAGTACTGCCGGGCCTGGACCCGCCCATCGCCGTACACCAGCAGGTGCCCGGGGAGCAGCCGAAAGATGCCTCTGAACAGCGTCTGCTCGTCCGACGTGTACCTCGTGGTGATCACCTCGGCGAGAACCGGCTCGTTCGCCTCCGCCCGAACCAGCCCGCTTTCGAGGATGGCCTTGATCTCCGAGGCGAACAGCAGCCGGTCGCCGACCCGGCACCAATAGAGCGGCTTCACGCCCAGGCGATCGCGCGCGAGGAGCAGCCGGCGCCGGGGAGCGTCCCAGATCGCGAAGGCGAACATGCCACGGAAGTGGTGTACGCAGTCGTCGCCCCATTGCTCGTACGCGTGGACGATCGTTTCCGTGTCGGATGTGGTCCGGTAACGGTGCCCGGCCGCTTCGAGGCGGGAGCGAATCTCGCGATGGTTGTAGATCTCGCCGTTGAACACGATCCAGATGGTGGCCTCCTCGTTCGACAGCGGCTGGTGGCCGGAGGCGAGATCGACGATCGACAGGCGCCGGTGGGCCAGTCCTGCCCGCTCGTCCACATAGGTGCCCGCATCGTCTGGCCCGCGATGCGTCAACACATCACGCATGAAGGTCAGCCGGGCGCGCTCGTCCGCGTGCAGGCGATCGGCGGCGATGATTCCGGCGATGCCGCACATCAGGCCACCTCCCTCACGGGGCCCGGCGTCGCCGGGCGGGCCGCGGCGGTGTCGGCGCACTGGCGGAACCAGAGCTCGAGCATCACGAGCTGCCAGAGCCGATGCCGATGATCGGCGACGCCGGTCCGGTGCTCGGCCCAGAGGCGGCTGACTTCGCGCTGCTCGAACAGGCCGCGAGCGGCGAGCCGGCCGCCCATCAGCAGGTCGTCGGCCATCGGGGCGAGCGGGCCGCGGAGCCACTCGCCGATGGGGGCTTCGAAGCCGCGCTTGCCGCGCTCGACGATCTGCCGGGGCACCTTGCGCTCGAGCAGCCGGCGCAAGAGGTACTTGGTGTGGCCATCGCGGATCTTGAGCGAGACGGGCACCGTGGCGGCAAACTCCAACAGCTTGTGGTCGAGCAGCGGCTCGCGCGTTTCGAGCGACACCGCCATGCTCATGCGATCGACCTTCGTGAGAATGTCGTCGAGCAGGTAGGTCTTCACGTCCACGTAGAGCGCGCGATCGAGGGGGTCGTTCGACGCGCAGGCGTTGTACGCGGCGATGAACGGCGCGAACGGGTCGCTGTGCCGGACCGCGCGCGTGAAATCCGCGCTGTACAGCCGCGCCTTCGCATCGCGTTCGAACATGCCGTACCCGTGTTTGTCCGCGCACGCCGCCGCGGGCGAGAGCGCGAGGCGACGGAGGGCGCGCGCGCCCTTCATGCCGAGCGGCAGCGCCCGGGCCGCCCAGCCTGCCGGGCGCGCGGCCCCACCGAGCGCCCGGCGTGCGCGGGCCTCCCACCGCTCGACGCGATGACGGGCGTAGCCTGCCCACAGCTCGTCGCCGCCGTCGCCCGAGAGCGCGACGGTCACGAGCTCCCGCGCCGCCTTCGACACGTAGTAGGTCGGCACGGCGCTCGAGTCCGCAAACGGCTCGTCGAAGTGCCACGCCAGTGCCGGGAGCAGGTCTTCCACTTTCGGGTCCGCAGCCTGCGGGTGGTACTCGCACCCGAGGTGACGCGCGACGGCCTCGGCGTGGTGAAGCTCGTCGTACGCGTGCACGTCGAATCCCACCGACGTCGTGACCACCCGTGCGTCGCTCGTCTCGACCATGTACGAGACGACCGTGGCGGAATCGCTGCCCCCCGAGAGGAAGGCGCCGAGCGGCACGTCGCTCATCAGCCGCAGCTTCACAGACTCGCGCAGCAGCGCGTCGAGCTGCTCGAGGTACTCGTCCGCCCGCGCGGCGTCGCCCGTGCCGGTGAACTCGAGGTCCCAATACTGCCGTGTTCTCACGCTGCCGCGCTCGGCGACGAGGAGGTGGCCGGGGGGCAGCTTCTGGATGGACCGGTAAATCGTGGCGGGCGCCGGGACGTAGAGCAGCGTGAGGTAGGCGTCCAGCGCGTCGGGGCGCCAGTCGCGCGGCACGGATGGATCGGCCAGCAGCGATTTGATCTCGGACCCGAAGGTCAGGCCGCCGCCCGGCAGCGCCGAATAGTACAGCGGTTTGACGCCAAGCCGATCGCGGGCGAGCAGGAGCCGCCGCGCCGTCGCGTCCCACACGGCGAGCGCGAACATCCCGCGGAAACGCTCGACGCAGGCCTCGCCCCATTCCTCGTAGCCGTGAACGATGACCTCGGTGTCGCTCCGGGTGCGGAATCGATGGCCCGCCGCCTGCAGCTCCGCGCGCACGTCCGCGAAGTTGTAAATCTCGCCGTTGAAGACGGTCCACACGGTGCCGTCCTCATTGGCCAACGGCTGGTCCCCGGTGACGAGGTCGATGATGCTGAGGCGGCGATGACCCAGCCCGACGCCGGGCGCGAAGTGATAGCCGGCGGCATCGGGCCCGCGATGCGTGACCGCGTCGGTCATCGCGCCGAGGAGCGCCCGGTCCACCGGCGCCCCGTCGAAATTCACCGTTCCCGTGATTCCGCACATGGTTCAGGACACCGTAACGGCCGAACGATCGGCGGCGAGCGGCGCGCGCGCGTGCAACTCCGCGAGGTAAAGGGCCTCGAAGCCGGCGACCATGCGGTCGAAGCTGTAGCGCTCCCGCACGTGCCGCCGTGCGGACGCGCCCAGCGCGGCGGCGAGCGTTGGCTGCGCGAGGAGCCGCTCGACGGCCGCGACAAGCGCGTCCGCATTCCGTGCCGGGACGAGCAGCCCCGTTCGCCCGTCCTCGATGAGATCCAGCAATCCTCCGACCGCGGAGGCGATCACGGGGAGGCCGGCGGCCATGGCTTCAATCGCGCTGTTGGGAAACGCCTCGGAGCGCGAAGGCAGAAGAAACAGGTCGCTCGAGGCAAGAATCTCCGCGACGTCCTCGCGATGACCCATGAACTGAACGCGGTCAGCCACCCCCAGCGCCCTCGCCTGTCGCTCCAGGGCGGCGCGCCGGGGGCCGTCTCCGACGATCCTGAGCACCAGGGCCTCTGAAGCGGTGACGCGCGCAAACGCCTCGAGGAGCACGTCGTGCGCCTTCTCCTCGCGCAGGTGTGCCACCGTCACCAGCGTGCGGAGACGGCCGCTGTGGGCGATCGGGGGAAAGCGCGCCACGTCGAGCCCGTTCGGAATGATGCGGATGCGATCGGCGCTCACACCCTCGCGCGCAAGCTGTTGTGCCGCGGCGGGAGAGTTGGCGATGACGCGGTGGGCCGCATGGTAGGCGGCGCGCTGCAGGGCAAGTTGCCCCCGGGACTTATCCGGCTTGAGTTCGCGCCGGCTGCCCAGGCGGACCGGGACGCGCGCGATCGCGGCGCCGGCCAGGCCCACGACGTTCGCGTAGAAATCACACGTGTGCACGATCTGGATCGCGCGGTCGCGACACCAGGCGGCGAACGCTCGAACCGCGCGGACCGCGGAGACGTGGGCAAACCCGCAGAGGGGGAACTCTGAGACCTCTGCTGCGGCCTCTTCCGCCTTCGGCAGCCATGCGCCCTCGCGATGCAGGCACGCCACGTACACCGTGAAGCGGGTGCGATCGAGGCGACAGACGAGCTCCACCATCTGCCGTTCGGTTCCGCCCGGGTGGAAGCTCGTGAGGAACACCGCGAGGCGCGGCTGGGGTGTGATGATCACAGCGCTGTGCATCTCAGCAAGCGAAGTGCCACGCACACCGCCGGAAAGCGGGAGTTCTTTTCCCTTCCGCTCGCGGGCGCCCGCGGAGTGTGAAAACGCGGGGGTGGTGTGTGAAAGGGACTTCCCATCCGCGCGTTCGGCGGCTACGTTCCCGCGGCAAGCGCGGCCGGCTGCTCGCGAAGGGAAGGACCCGCGTCCAGGTAGCGGCGGTGCCACAGCTCGAAGACGAGCAGCTGCCACAGCCGCAGCGAGTGATCGCGCGTGGCGGACAGGTGCTCGCCGACAAGGCGATCGACGAAACGCGCGTCGAAGTAGCCGCGCGACCGCGTCACCGGCGAGAGCAGGATGTCGTGGAACAGCTCGCGCAGGCCTCCGCGGAACCACGCGCCGATCGGGACACCGAATCCATGCTTCGGCCGGTCGAGGATGTCCGGGGGAAGCAGCGGGGCGGCGGCGAGTTTGAGAATGTGCTTGCGGCGTCCGTCCCGGATCTTGAAGGCGGCCGGCAGCGTCGCGGCAAAGTCGATCACGTCATTGTCGAGCAGCGGCACGCGCGATTCGAGCGAGTGCGCCATGCTCATGCGATCGACTTTCGTCAGCACGTCTTCGGGCAAGTACGTCTCGAAATCGAACCGCATCATGCGGCTGTGCAGCGGGAGCCCCGTGAACCGCGCGAGGCGCCGGGCCGCACTGCGCTCCGCATCGTGCGCACCCAGGGCGGCACGCAGGTCGGCGCTCATCATCGCGCGCTTCTCGTCGGTGCGGAAGAGCGCCACGGCGTCGAGGTAGCGCCCCTCCTCGTCGCGGGACACGTGGCGCAGGAAATTCCTGCCGCGGGTGCCGTGCGGCAGCATCGGCCAGAGCAGCGACGCGACCTGGCGCGTGCCCGGCAGCGGCAGCCGATCGAAGCGCGCCACCCGCGGATGGGGAAGATAGCGGTCGTACCCGCCGAACAACTCGTCGCCGCCGTCGCCGGAGAGCACCACCGTCACGTGCCGCCGCGCGATCTCCGAGACGTACCAGGTGGGAATGGCCGAGGCATCCGCGAACGGCTCGTCGAAGTGGTCGATCACCGCGTCGAGAATCGCGAGCGCGTCGGGACGCACGACGAATTCATGGTGGTCCGTGCCGAAGTGCTGCGCGACCGCGCGGGCGTGCGGCAGCTCGTCGAACTCCGGCTCGTCGAATCCGATCGAAAACGTCGTGACGCGCGACGAGGCTTCGGCCATCAGGCCGACGACGAGGCTCGAGTCCACCCCGCCCGACAGGAACGCCCCCAACGGGACATCGCTCACCAGGTGCGCGCGGACCGCGTCTCCCAGGACATCGCGCAGGCGCGCGGCGGCCTCTTCCTCGCGGCCATCGAACGTTTCGGCGGCCGGCACTTCCCAGTAAGGGGCGATCGTCGCCACGCCATGGTCGCGCCACCGCAGGTAGTGACCCGGCGGCAGCTTGCGGATGTTCCGGAAGATCGAGCGATCGCGCGGCGTGTAGAGAAAGGACAGGAAGTGATCGAGGGCGATCGGATCCAGCTCGCGCGGCACGTCGCCCGTGGCGAGCAGTGACTTGGCTTCCGACGCGAAGCACAACCGCCCGGCCGCCTCGGTGAAATAGAGGGGCTTGATGCCCGCACGGTCTCGTGCGAGAAAGAGCTCCCGGCTGCGGGCGTCCCAGATGGCGAGGCCGAACATGCCGCGCAGCCGGGCGAACGCGCCGTGCCCCCATTCCTCGTACGCGTGCACGATCGACTCGGTGTCGCTCGATGTGTAGAAGCGGTGCCCGCGATGCTCGAGTGCGTGCCGCAGCTCGCGGTAGTTGTAGATCTCGCCGTTGAAGACGATCCAGACGTCGCGGGCCTCGTTGTGAATCGGCTGGCGCCCCGTGGACAGGTCGATGATGCTCAGCCGGCGCATGCCCAGGCCGACGCCCGGCCCCACGTGAATCCCCTCGTCATCCGGGCCGCGATGGCGCATGACGTCGCACATCGCGTGCACGAGCGAGAACGCCGCGTCTTTGGAGCGACCGTCGCTGGCACCGCGTTCCGCGTAACCTGCAATCCCGCACATCGTGTTGTGACCCTCTTACCCTCGCGGACGCCCTGCCGGCGAAGCCGCGGCAGGCGCATGGAGATGCACGGACGGGGCCACCGTGCGGCTGTGGTGGCGGAGCTCGTGACCGTGAATCTCGAAGACGTCGGCGCGACCCTCGCGCCCGATGGTAATCGTGAGACGGCGGCCGTCTTCTGAGTCCGCCGCGCGAACAGCGAGGCTCGGCGGGACAGAGCCCTCGCAGAGCGCCGTCACGATCTCGAAGGGGGCCGGCGCCCGATGGGTCCCGAGGAGCATCCACGTCGGCCGCAGCTGGCCGTACACCGGCGCGCACCAGCCACCGCCTTCCCCCCCTTTGACCGCGTGGAGTGTCGCGGTGCTGCTGACGCGAAGCTCGGCGTGTGAACTGTGAATCAACCTCGCTCCCCGCATCGCCCGCTGGTATTCCCAGGAGGGTTCCAGGTGCCACCGGACCTCGGCGGTATGGAGCACGTCGCCGTCTCCGTCGACCGCGTCGACGATGAGCAGCAACCCGTCGTCGGAGAGGAAGACGCCGCGCCGGTGCACGAGCGGGGAGTAGCCATCGTGTGCTGCGGACATCCAGGTGCCATGCGGGTGTGTGTCTGCGCGCGCGAGCTGCGCTCCGGCAGTGCGCCGCCAGTGAAACGGCCCG
Source organism: Acidobacteriota bacterium (assembly GCA_016184105.1). Classification (NCBI taxonomy): domain Bacteria; kingdom Pseudomonadati; phylum Acidobacteriota; species Acidobacteriota bacterium. The sequence continues at coordinate 81,683 of JACPDI010000031.1, read as the reverse complement.
GAGGGTTCTGACTGCTGGCGGCCGTCGACGAGCAGCGTGTTGTGGGAGCCGCTGCCCCTCATCCGGTCGCGCAGGGCAGCATCCATCGTGTAGGTCGACGTGCCGGGGTCGATCAGCACGGCGCGTCCTCCCACGCTGACGACGAGGGAGAGCGCATCGGCATGGGCGTGGCCGCCGTTGAGAAACCCGTGACGGCCGACGTCGAACACCACGTGGTCACGCCGGAGCGTCCGTGCGACCACGTAGCCGCTGTCGGGAAAGACGAGGATGAGGGGCCCTGGCGCGCTCGCCGGCGTGTCGGTTGGCGGGTCGGGAACGCGCCCGAGGAGCCACGAAACCTCCTCCGGAGCCGCGCCGTCCGGCGCAAGGGCCGGATCGCCCAGCAGCGCCGCAGCCCAGGCAAGCGAGGGTCTCGCATCGGCCGGATCGCGGCCGCAGATCGGAAACAACTGCCCGCCGTCGTCATCGCCGATGAGCGGGAGCCGGCCGCTGTCGTCGGCGAGCGCGCGCGCGTAGCGCGCCAGCCGCCGCGAGACCTCCTCGAACCGCCCTTCAGCGCCGGTGTCGCCGGTGAGGCGCGCGATCGAGAGCGCCAGCAGGTAAAAGTCCAGCGCGTATCGGTGGTAATGCGCAGACAGCTCGGCGTGCCCGCCATCGGCATGCACCTGGCGGTCGATCTCATCGATCAGCACGCGGCGCCCGGTCCGGACCCAGTCTGTCGCCTGCGTCAGTTCGGGCAGCGAGCGTCCGGCGACATACAGCGCCAGCGCCTCGCCGAGCAGGTGCGTGTTCGGGCTGAAGTAGTACGACAGATTCCCATGGACGTGGCGGAGCTGGGCGTCCAGTCCGACGAGGAGTTCGGCAAACCAGTCGTCCGGCGTGTCGTCGAACGCCGCGCAGAACTGCAACGCCCACAGCCATGAGAGCGATCTGAACGCCAGCTCCAGCATGCTCGCCCAATTGATGCCCATGAGCGGCGGGTTCTGCGCGAGCCAGTCGCGGAGCTGCGTGACGATCGCGTCACGATAACGAACGTCCCCGGTCAGCCATGCCGCGCGCCCGAGGACGAGCCAGTGCTGGTGCCGATTGAGTTCCCACGTGACCTTGTGGTCGCCGATGGCGGGATCGAGATACCGGACGGTCGCCCAGAAGTGAATCGGCGCGGTGCGGTCGTGGACGGGATCGCGGTGCCAGTTGATCGGCGAGCCCACGGCGACATTGCGATAGCCGAGGATGTCGAGGCGGCCCGCCAGGATCGGATCGGCGAGCTGGCGCGCGTGGTCCGAGGCGGCGGGATCCCGCTCGAGCATCGCCGCACGCAGCCTGGCGGCGTCAGTGGGATGAACCGGAAAGAGCCTGCAACGCGAACGAAAATGCGAGCCCAGCCGGCGGCGATCGGCGCCCGCGAGCAGCCCGTCAATGCCGGCGCTGTCCCACTTCGGCGTGCGGATGGCGACAGAGACTCGTTGCGCCGCCTGGCGCGAGGCAACCCGTGCGCGGAACGCCAGTTCGCGCCGGTCCATCCGGAGCGCGCGTGCGAGCATGCCCATTGGTCAGCGCGCGGAGGGGATCGCGACCGGCGCGGCGACGCGCCCCGGCGCAGCCAGTTGCCGGTACGCTTCCAGCCATCGCGACCGTACCGATTCCCAGTCGCAGTTCCCGGCGTACGCGCGCCCCGCGGCAATCGTGCGGGCAGCCAACCCGGGAGAGTCGAGGAACCTGAGGACCGCGGCGGCAACCGCCGCGTCATCGCCGCAGGGTGCCAGCAGCCCCTCCTGCTCGTGGCGGAGGATGTAGGGCACTCCGCCCGCGCGCGTGGACACGACAGCCAGGCCGCTGGCGTACGCCTCCAGCACCGACGCGGGCATGTTGTCGATGTCGGGCGTCTGCAGGTAGATGTCTGCCTCGTTGTAGTACTGCCAGATGTCGTCCGGCGCCACGCGGCCGGCGAAAGTCACGCCACGCAATCCCAGCTCGCGCGAGAGGGCCTCGAGGGCGGGCCGCTCAGCTCCATCGCCGACCAGCGTTAAAGTGGCGTCAGCCACCTGCTGCTGCACGCGCTTGAACGCGCGGAGCGTGCACGCCACGTTGTAGAGGCGCTCGAAATTGCGCGTGGACACGAGGCGCGGGCGGAGCGGTCGCCGGTCGCGAAACCGGAACCGCTCCAGATCGACGACGTTCTGAATGACGTCGGAGTCGATGCCGAATCCGGCAAACACGTCGCGGAGGAACCCCGACGGCACGATGTTGCGCTGGACGCGCCGGAGCCCCCACCGCGCGGTCGCGGACCGCCGGAGGTGATCCGGCGCCTCGCCGCTGCGATAATTCAGGAGCACCGGCTTTCCGAGCGCCCGCGCCACGAGAATCGCGGGCAGCGGCGCCAGCAGGAACGAGAAGTAGCTCGCGGAGAAGACGTGCACGACGTCCGCGCGCCGCACCTCGCGCAGGAGCCGCGGCCAGTAGGTGAGCTGGGTTGCGATCGTGCGGAGATACTTGAGCGGGACCAGTGCCCGCAGCGGTCCGGGCGGCACCGGGTTGACCGGCACGAGGTACGCGCAGACCTCGGGGTCGTCCCGCCACGCCCGCAGGAGCCGATCGGCCTGGACCGCCTGGCCACCGAGTATTCCGAGCGAGGGCGCAACGATCGCGACGCGCAACCGAGCAGACGAAGGCCCGCGAGTCATGAAGTCAGCGAGCTGGACTGCAAAGCTGGGGCCCCGCGGAATGTGTCCGATCCCAATTCAGATTCCGGGTTGGACGATAGCCTGCTGAGATCGCGCGACCGCGTCATTGTAGGGGTTTGCAACTCTGCTGAAAAATGTACTTCGCCCGGTTTTACTGGAGTCTTGGAACAGAGATGTAAGTCTTACAAACGGCAGAGTTGTCTCAACTAACAACACCTCAGCCATACGTCACTCGGCGCTGAGACGACGTATCGAAAACCTCAAGTAATTCGCGGATTGCCCAACTTGGCCACGTCCTTGCCCATAGGGCGGGCGACCCGGCCGTTCTACGGTTGGTTCCACTTGGCCTCGGCTGGGTGCATTTCAAATCAAACCAAACGCTGGCGTCGCCGTTACGGGGCAAGGCGACGTGTGGCTTGACCGGAGGTGTGATGCACGGACGTGTGTGCTTCGACAAGGCAGGTATGCGGCGGCTGACGGCGATGGGCACGGCCGTCGGCGACAACGGCAACACGAAAGGCGCGACGCGGAACAACCGGATTGACTGCGTGTTTCACTCGAAGAACGCGACCGCGCTGGTCCTGGAGAGCGCGCGCGTCTACGAGACGGCTGACAGCGGCGGCGTGAGGCCGTCGGATCACCGGCCCCTGCTGGTCACCTCCTCGGTGCAGTAGCGGCGGGCACGGCCATTCATTACGGGACGACAGACAGGGAAGCCATCATGAACGTCACGCACACTGGCGCACGGCGCCTCACCAGGATCCTTGCGGCATTGGCCGCCACCTGCGCGCTCTCGAGCGCCGCGCAGGCACAATCGCTCGTGCTGACCGACGCGGCCGACACGGTGCTGCGCGGCGGCTCGTACGCCAGCACCAATTACGGCCGGAGCACGACGCTGGCGACGCGCGCCAGCACGAACGACGAGTACAAGCGCCGCGTGCTGCTCAAGTTCGACACGCACAGCACAATTGCCGCCGGCAGCACGATCGGCTCGGCGAGGCTGACGCTCACCGTCCGCGGCGGCAACAGCCAGAGCCGCACCCTGACGGCCTACAGGGTGTCGCAGCCGTACACCGACGTCGAGGCGACGTGGAAGATCCGCCGCACCTCGGCGTACTGGTCGACCCCGGGCGGCGACATGGCCGAACGCATCGGCCAGGCCACCGTCACCAACGTGGCCGGCTCCAAGGTGGCCTACGACGTCACCGCCGTCGTGCAGAAGATCGTGAGCGGCACATACGGCAGCTCGCGCTATCTGAGAGTGCTGCTCGTCGACGAAGGGGCCTCCACGCGCGACTCGTACAAGGAGTTCTATTCGATGGAGGCCGGCAGCGGCACCGGGCCGACGCTGGCGGTCGTGCTGGGCACCTCTTCGACGCCTCCGCCCGATCCGACGCCATCGCCTTCGAGCACGCTGAAGTTCATGGATTGGAACATTCATCACGGGCTCGACACGAGCAACGTGTCCAACCTGGACCGCGTTGCCACGTGGATCGCGAATATCAGTCCACATGTCGTGTCCCTGAACGAAGTGGAGCGCCTGAACGGCTACACGGGCAATGCCGACCAGCCTGCGGTACTCGCCTCCCTGCTGAAGAGCAAGACGGGCGCGGCCTGGTACACGTGCTTCGCGCAGATTAACGGTGGCTCGACGGGACAGGGGAACCTGCTGCTGTCGCGCATCCCCATCGAGAGCTGCGGCACGCACGTCCTCAGCTACACGAGATCGGTCGCACAGGTGACCATCACCGTCAACGGACGGAGCGTCAACATGTTCTCGACGCACCTCGACGACGATTCGAGCAGCCAGCGCGCGGCCCAGATGGAGCAGTTGAAGAACTGGGCGTCCGGGTTCTCGGAGCAGCGGCTCATCGCAGGGGACTTCAATACATGGCCCGGTGGCGGCGAGATTGGTCGCATGACCGGCACGTATTACGACGCTTGGGCAGTGGCACAGAGCGCGGGGACGGCGGTGGCATATTCCGGCAACGAGGCCGGCAATACGCGCAACAGCCGGATCGATTACATCTTCTATTCGAAGGGCGCGACCGCGCTCGTTCTGAAGGGCGCGCAGGTTTACGACACCGGGTCGGTTTCGGACCACCGGCCGGTCGTGGCGACGTTCGAAGTGCGCTGAAGCTTCCGCCGCGGTCTCGCGGCGGATAGGCAAGGGTCGGAGACGGCACCGGAAGCTGGGGAGCCTGCTGGTGTTGGATCCGGCCCTTTTCCACGTACGCCTGCCGCAACACATGAGCATGGCCCGCTGATTGCACTCATGCGTCAATGGGGTCCTGCCTTGAGCGATTTGCGTGTGGCTGTCATCGGGTGCGGCGCCGTCGCCCAGCTCGTCCATCTGCCAAGCCTCGCAGCGATATCCGGCATGCGAACGACGCTGCTGATTGACACGGATGTGCCCCGGGCAGCGGGCCTGGCTCGCGCGTTCGCCGTTCCGGCGACCGGTACCGACTATCGAGAAGCGATCGGCCGTGTCGATGCCGCGATCATCGCCGTGCCGCATCACCTCCACGCGCACATCTCGACGGAATTGCTCGACGGCGGCGTGCATGTCCTGGTCGAGAAGCCCATGGCCCTCCATGCCGGTGAGTGTGACGCCATGATCGCCGCCGCCGAGGCGGCGGGTCGCGTGCTGGCGGTCGGGCTTCTTCGGCGGTTCCATGATTCGCTTCGTTTCGCGAAGAGTGCGATCGATACAGGTCTCATCGGGCGGTTGAAGAAAGTGGAGATTCGCGAAGGCGCCGCATATCGGTGGATGCTGGCTTCGGATGCGATGTTCAAGCGCCCCGCGGGCGGTGTCCTCGCCGACGCGGGGGCGCACGTCCTCGATCTTCTCGTGTGGTGGTTCGGCGACTGTGAGATCCTCAGCTACCGCGACGACGCCGCTGGTGGCGTCGAGGCGGACTGTGAGATCCGCGTCGGCCTGCCCGACGGAGTTGGCGCTGTGGTTGCGCTGAGCCGCACGCGCGATCTCCCTGGGACCGCTCTCCTCGAAGGCCATTACGGCGTCCTCGAGGTAGGTACCAAGACAGACTCAACGGTGCGCCTCGCCGTCGGTGATCGGCGCACGGTCCTCGCGGGCAAGCCGATCGAACCAGGTGGAGCCCCTCCCGCATCCCTCGTGGACCTGTGCACGCGTCAACTGGAGGACTTCCGTGATGCCATTCGTGATGGACGGCCACCGAGGGTGACCGGTGGGGAAGGGCGAAAGTCGGTGGCGCTCATCGAAACCTGCTACGCGATGCGACAGCCGATTGAGTACCCCTGGGAAGCGCCGTTGCCGGTCTCGGCGCCCGTGGTCACGGTGGAGGCGTGATGCTGGAAAAGCTCTGCGGCAGGCGGGTGCTCGTCACCGGAGGCAGCGGGTTCATCGGCGGCCAGCTCGTGGCCCGCCTGGCGAAAGAGTGCCAGTCGAACGTGAGGGTGCTCGTTCGCCGCTTTGGCAGCGCGGCGCGAATTTCCAGATTTCCGGTCGAGCTGGTCCAGGGCGATATCAGCAGTCCCGAGGACATCGACCGCGCCGTGACCGGTTGCGACCTCGTCTTTCACTGCGCATATGGAAAGGACGGAAACGATCGCGCGCGCAGGCACGCGACGGTCGCCGGCGCCGAGAACGTTCTCGCGGCGTCGCTCCGCCACAACGTGTCGCGGATTGTGTACGCCAGCACCTTCTCCGTGTACGGCGAACTGACGACGTCGCACCTCGATGAAACCGCACCACGCCGGATCACCGGCGATACGTACGGCGATTCCAAGGTCGAAGCCGAAGAGGTCGCGTTCCGTTACTGGCGGCAGCACCGTGTGCCGGTCAGCATCGTGCAGCCCACGATCGTCTACGGTCCGTTCGGTTTCAGCTTCACCGTCAACCCGCTGCAGCAGCTTCGCACCGGCCGGCTTCCTTTGGTCAACGGCGGCAGCGGCCGCTGCAATGCGGTGTACGTCGACGATGTCGTGACGGCCATGCTGCTGGCGGCTGTGAGGGACGAAGCGGTGGGAGAGGCCTTCCTGGTCTCTGGGCCGCAGCCGGTCACGTGGCGTGATTTCTACGGATCGTACGAGCACATGCTCGGCGTCTCGGCCACGGTATCGATGACGCCCGACGAGGCGCTCGCGCACTACTACGCGAGCCAGCCCGGCTCGACGTCACTGGTTGGGGAGGCGCTGCGTCTCCTCGGCGATCGGCACGTTCGCGAGCGCCTGGCATCCACCCGTGAAGGCGCGTGGATTGCGAGCGGCCTCCGCGCAGCGCTGCCGCGACGCGTCCGGCAGACTCTGACGGCGCGCGTCAAGGCCGCCGCCCGGGAGACACCCGCCGGAGGTCCCCGCGAGCCACCCGCGAAGATCCATCCGGTGCGGCCGGCGCGCATCAGGCTCTTTGCGGCGCCGACCGCGGTTCAGATCGGCAAAGCCTCACGGCTCCTCGGCTACGAGCCCCGGTTCGACCTCCACGCCGGCATGGCGCTCACGCGCGAGTGGGCCAGGTGGGCGGATCTCGTCGCATGAAGCGGCTGCGTTCCTTGGTCGCCGGGCCCGTCCGCGCGCTCGACCATGCCATCGGGCGACGGCTCGGGCGACGACAGGTCGTCTTCGATGCCCGTCTGCCGGTGCACTTTGTAGTCGTGCGGCCGGTCCTGGAACTTCTGCGCCGTGATCCGCGCGTCGAGGTGTGGGTCTGCTCTGCGGAGGGGCGGACGGATACCATTGCGGCGTTTGACGAGGCAGGCTTTGCCGACCGCTTGCTCACTCGCGAAGGTTGCGCCTGGCGGCGGTTCGATCTCTACATCAACGGCGATCCCTGGTGCGTGGCGCCGCTGAGGCGCTGCTCGGGTTGGATCAACTTCTTTCATGGGGTGGCGGGCAAGTACGGCTTGGATCAGCCGCCTGCTGACGCGCATCTCTTTGACCGCTACGACCGCGTCGCGTTCGTCAACGAGGACCGGCTGCGCCGGTACCTGGACGCAGGGATCGTGACACCCACCCAGGCAGCGCTGGTCGGGTATCCGAAGCTGGATCGCCTGGCGACCGGGGCGTTCGATGCGGCGGCCATCAGGCGTTCCCTCGGAATCCCGCCGGATCGTCCGACAGTCATGTATGCGCCAACGTGGTCCTCGGCGTCCTCGCTGCACGTTGCCGGCGAGGCAATCATCGGGACGCTGCTCGAGAGCGGGTGCAACGTCATCGCAAAGCTCCACGACAACTGTTTCGTGCGCGGGGAACGGTGCGCGGGCGACGTGGACTGGCGCGGGCGGCTGGCCCGCTTTGCCTCTCTTTCGGGATTCCACCTGGCGCGCTCAGCGGACTCGACTGCCTATATGGCCGCTTCCGACATCCTCCTGACCGATCACAGCTCGATCGGCTTTGAGGCGCTCGCGATTGATCAACCCGTGGTGGTGTTCGATGCACCTGACCTCGTGCGCGTGGCGCGGATCAACCCGGAGAAGGTTGCGCTCCTTCGGAGTGCGGCCGACATTGTGACGGCCGCCGACCAGCTCCCCCGCGTGCTTGAAGCGGTGCTGCGTCACCCCGGTGCGAGGGCTGAGGCCCGCCGTCGCGTGGCGTCCCAGATATTCCACGCGCCTGGCGGCGCCACCGAGCGTGCGCTGAGGCTGCTGTACAGTGCGCTGGAACTGTCGCCGGACCAGCGGGCGATCGAGTTGGCCACGCCGGTGTCACGGCTGCCGACGGTGGCGGTGGGATCATGAGCAGTCGTGGCGTCCGTCCGCCGGACGTCAGCGTTCTGATCTGCACGTACAACCGTGCGGCGCGTCTGGGCGAGACCCTCGAAGTCCTCGGCCGGACGCGATCCCGGCTCCGCTGGGAAGCGATTGTCGTCGACAACGCGTCCACCGACTGCACGCGCGACGTCGTCCTGGAACTGACCCCCTCCTTTCCAGCACCGCTGCGGTACCTGTTCGAGCCACGCCAGGGGAAGTCGTACGCGCTGAACACGGGCATCCAGGCGTCCGCCGCGCGCGTGATCGCGTTCACGGATGACGACGTGCGCATACCGCCGGGATGGCTCGATGCCGCAACGACGCCGTTGCTCCCCGATGACGGCCCGGACTACACCGGAGGGCCCGTTGCGCCTATTTGGGAAACGCCGCCGCCGCGGTGGCTCGATCCAGCCGGCAACTTGGGGGGCACCATCGCGGTGAAGGACCATGGCCCTGTGGCGTTCGTGTTCGAAGACCGCGCGAAGACGCCGCTCGGGGTGAACATGGCTGTGCGGCGCTCGCTGATCGACCGGATCGGCGGTTTTCGTACGGAACTCGGCCGGCGCGGTAATTCGCTCATGGGGCAGGAGCAGGCAGAATTCTTCTGCCGGTCGCGCGCGGCCGGCGCCCGGGGCCTGTACGTCCCTGAAATGGCACTGGGACACCATGTGCCCGCCTCACGCCTCACGCGCTCGTATTACCGCCGCTGGTGGTACTGGAAGGGCGTCTCGCACGCGCGGCTGCACGATATCCAGCCGGTCACCGAGCTGGGCGTCGACCTGCGGGGTGTGCCGCGCCTGCTGGGTCTGCCGCGGTTCATGTATGGCGTGGCGCTGCGGGACGCCGTCGGCTTGCTGCGTTCAGTGCTGCGCCGCGACCCGGTCGCATCAACTGAACATGTGATGATGCTCGCGTACTTCGTCGGCTACTTCCGGCAGGTCCGGTCGCACGTCGCGCCATCCCACGGCGCGAGCGGCGCCACGGCGCTGTCCGCCTGAGGTCCGCTCCGACCTGCTCTCTCACCCGTCGGTCCCGCCGCTTTCGGCATAGATGTTCGCGTCGTTCTTCAGCAGTCCAGGCGACGACGTAATGAAGCGCTCCGGCGACAGGATGATGTGATCGATCGACACGCCGTCTTCGCGGATCTGGATCCGGACCGTGTGGGCGCCGGTGGTTTCGAAATACACGAGCGGGCCGAGCACGGACGTTCCATACCCGTTATCCTGCCAGCCCCAGTTCAACAACCCGCACCCGCTGCAGTCCTCGAGATTGACCTCGGCCGACGAGGTGGTGCCGATCCGGTAGATCGGAGCGCCCGCCTCGTTCGTGCTGTCGGAGAACTGCACGTGCACGGAGTCGTTCGGGTAATCGTTGTTCGACGCCTTCATGCGCAGCCACAGGCGGTACGGCCGCCCGGCGTCGGCGTTGAAGCTCATTTCGAAATAGTCGGCCGGGCTGGCGATGACCGGCGAGCCCGCCACGATCTTCGGGGCTCCGTTGTTGGCGCTGCGCATCATCATGCCTCCGGCCGCGGTGGCGTCGGCCGCCACGGTCCAGTTGCCGGCGACCACCGGAGCCTTCGACGCGTACAGCACCACCTCGGCGCTCGCCGGAGGCGGCGGAGGCGGCGGTGCGCCATCGCCGCTGCTCGCCGGGTAGATCGTCGCGTCGTTCTTCAGCGCCCCCGGCGCCGCCGTCTTGAACTTCTCCGGTGAGAGGAGGATCTGGTCGATCGACGCTCCGTCCTCGCGTTGCTGCACACGGATCGTCTGCGTGCCCGTCGTCTCGAAATAGATCAGCGGCCCGAGCACGTTGATGCCCCAGCCGTTGTCCTGCCAGCCCCATTCGAGGAGGCCGCAGCCGCTGCAGTCCTCCAGGTTCACTTCGGTCATGCCCGTGGTGCCGATCCGGTAAACCGGGGCGCCCGATGAGGTGACGCTTTCCGAAAACTGCACGTGGACCGAGTCGTTGGGGGCGGCGTTGCCTTCCGCCTTCATGCGCATCCACAGGCGGTAGCCGACGCCCGCGGTCGCATCGAACGTCAGCTCGAAGTAATTGGTCGGGCTGGCAAGCGCCGTCGTGATCTTCGCGGCGCCCGCGTTGGGCTGATACATCCGCACCGCGCCGGCGGCCGTGCTGTCCGACGCCGCGCGCCACGTGCCGTTTACGCTGGCCGTCCCGGCGTAGAGGAGGATGTCACCGGGACCGAGGACACCGGTGGTGGGCGGCGGCTGCGGCGCTCCGCCAGTGGTGAAGCTCCGCACGGGTCCCGTGGCAACCTGATCCGCCATCGTCTTGCTGACGATCTGCCAGTAGTAGGTGGTGCCTGGAGTCAGGTTCGGGACCGTGTAGCTCTTGTACTGCGTCGAGGTTTCGCTCGGCCCCAACTCCAGGTTCGCCGCCACCGCTGCGAGCGAGGCCGGCGTCGTGCCCAGGAGCACGTCGTACTTGTGGGCCCAGCGGCCGCCGTGCCAGACGAGCGTCACGGTGGTCGAGAGCCCCGTCGCGCCGTCGGCCGGCGACTGGTACGCGGGCTTGGTCGGGGGCAGCGGCACGAAGGCGGCGGTCTCCTCGTTGCCCGTGCTGTTGTTCCACTTGCGTTCGAACTGGTCGCGGAAGAAGGTGAAGAACTGCGCCTTCTTCGTGAAGTAATTGTGCTCGTGCTGCGAATCCGACGAAGGCGACGTCCAGTTCGACGAGCCGAAGAACACCATCCCCTGGCCGTAGAAGACCGCGGACTTCTGGTGGAGCAGTCCCTGGTGCGCGCGATGCCGAATCTGGACCCCCGCCATGTACAGCCGATCGACGTTCCACGAATGCCACGCGCGGTCCGGATCCCGGTACTGCTTCGGTTCCGAAATGAGTCGAATCGGGACGCCGCGGCCGCGCGCCGCAATCAGCGCGTCGGTGTGACGACGGTCCGTGATGCGGTACATGATGGCGTCGATGCCGGCGGTCTCGGCGTTGTACGCCTTGACCGAGCGGCTGGCGAAGCTCTGGAACGGCGGCCAGTTCAGTTCCGGGTCGAGTGCGGATGCAACCGGGTACTCGCGCGCCGGCGGACTGGTGATGTTGGCGTAATCGGCGAACGGCGATCCGCTCACCCACGCATCGTCGAACTTGGTCTTGAAGGTGTCGACGACCGTTCGATCGCTGGCGAAGTAAATCACCTCGTCGACGTAGTTCACGTACGGGATCTCCGGGACGAACGCCTCCGACGTGTAGTTGGCAGCGCTGAACTGCAGCGTGTTCTGTCCGGCGAACAGCATCAACTTCCAGTGCAGGATGCCGCCGCCGACTTTCTCGCGCATCGGGATGCCGGCGTCGCGCAGCTCGCGAAGGCGGTCGGCATTCGGGGGATACTGCGAGTTGGCATTGGTGTCCATCAGGACACGGACCTTCACGCCCGCCTGGTGACGCCTGATCAGTTCAGCCGTGTACCGCGCGTCTTCCATGAACCAGAACGCGACGTCGATCCCGGCCGTTTCGTTTCTGATGAGCTGAATGAGCGGCGTGCGACAGTCTTCGAAACTTGGATCGCAAAGCCTGTCGGCGGCCTCGGCAGGGCGAGCGCCGGAGGCGAACACGAGCAGGAGAAAGAGAATCGAACCGAATTTACGCATCAGTAAGGCCCACAAATCACGGCGGCGCAAACGAACGGCCGCGGCCGTTCGAATCGCAAGAAGGGTGCCGATGAAACTGCCGAATGTCGGCGGACAAGTGCCTGAGATTACCGCCAGAGCTCACCACGGACCGTTCTCTTTCACGACTGATGGGAAGCGGGGCTCTCAAGGTGGGCAGCGATCTGTCCAGTCGGGCGGGCGGCGAGCGGTGCGGCGCCTCGGCTCGTGACCGCGCGCTGCCTGACGATGCCGGCAAAAAACCAGAGCCACGTGTCGTGCTCGAAGGCCTGCTCGCGGTCGCCGCGCAGCGCCGCCCTGAGCCATCCGAACGCTTCGGCGATGAGACGACGGTACAAGTAGCGCGGCACGCCGGCGATGTGCGGGACTTTCGAACAATCAAGGGTGGACTGTTCCGGAGCCTCCATGTCGAGGCCGAAACGCTCGTACAGCATCGCCCGGCTGATCCCGCGCCAGAAGAACCACCGGCGGAAGTACGACTTGGTCAACCGCGACGCAGGAATGATGTGGCGCACGGACATCTCCGGCACGTAGAAGCCGCGCAACCCGGCGGCCCGCGCGCGGATCCCCCATTCACGCACCTCCTGGCCGAGCAGCGTTCCCGCGCGGCGGCCGGTGTTCACGTCGAACAATCCCGCCCGCGCGAACGCGCCGCGGCGGAAGGCCATGTTCACGCCCAGCGGCACGCGCGTGGTGAACTCGATGGGCTGCTCGCCATAGTCGAGAAGGGCGATCACGGCCCAGTGTTTCGTCGGGCGGGCCGCGAGCCATCGCGGGCGCTCGCCGCCCCAGATCGGCAGCACCTTGCCGCCAACGTAGTCGCAGCGCAACGACTCGAGCCCTGCCGCCGCACGGTCCAGCCAGTCAGCGTCCACCCGCACGTCGTCGTCGGTGGTCGCGATGATCTCGCCGCGGGCCGCACCGATGCCTGTGTTGAGCGCGGGGCTGCGCCCCTGCTGCCGCTCGAACAGGTACCGTAGCTCGACGGGGAAGGTCTTCGACGCCCGCTCCACGCACGCGCGCGTGCCGTCGGTGGAGTTGTTGTCGACGACGATGACCTCCCAGTCGCCGGGGGGGCGGAGGCCGGCGAGGCTCCGGAGCGTGCCCGCGAGGTCGGGCGCGCGGTTGTAGGTCGCAATGACGATGGAGAACTTCATCCGGCGACTCCGGCGGCGGCCCGGCCGCGGGACGGGGTGGCGGCCCGTCGCTGTTTGAACTGATAGGCGGCCGCCAGGAGTGGCGCCGCGTAGCGGGCGAGGAACGCCGCCGCGCGGTGTTTGAACGTCGGCTGGAGCGATCGCAGCGCGGCCAGCGCGCGGGCCGCCGCCGCGTGGTCGCCGCTGGCGAGCGCGTGCCGGGCGTGCGCCAGTTCCAGCTCCGCTTCGAAGCGCGCGATCTGTGCCTCCAGCACGCGCCGCGCCGGTGTGCCTGGCACGCAGGAGGTCCGCGCCTTGTCGTAGACCTTCAGGATGCCCGCGATCATGCGCACCTCGCTGGCCGAGAGGCTGTCATCGCGCCGGCGGTAGCGGGCGAGCGGCAGCGGGTTGCGCGCGAAGCGGAAGCCGGCGGCAGCCGCGCGCAGCCAGTAGTCGTAGTCCTCGTTGGTCCGAAGCGTCGTGTCGAAGCCGCCGATGGCGTGGTAGACGCGGCGCCGGAAGACGGTCATCACGAACACCGCTTCTTCGTCCGCGATGATCCGCTCGAGCGTGATGGCGGGGCGCATGTCAGGGCAGGGGCGGACGGGGCGCCCCTCGAGCCGGCTTCCAAGAAACAACGCGTTCCCGGTGACGAGATCGACCTCGGGCGACGCCTCGAAGATGGCCATCTGCGAGGCCAGGAACTCCGGCTCCCACGTGTCGTCGCTGTCGAGGAGCGCGAAGTACTCGCCGGTGGCGGCCTGCATCGCGGAGTTGCGCGCCCCGGACAGCCCGGCGTTGGGCTGCGTGACCACGCGCACGCGGGCGGGATCGCGGCGGCGTATCGTCTCGGCGATCTCGCCGGTCGTATCCGTCGAGCCGTCGTTGACGATGATCAGCTCCAGGTCCGCGAACGTCTGGCGCAGGGCCGATTCCGCTGCGTCGAGCAGGTACTGCGCGACGTTGTACGCGGGCGTGATCACGCTGACGGCTGGCACAGGGCCTCCGCGGGACGCAGCGCCGCTGCGGGCTGCTCGAGTTCGATGGTGTCGTACAACGCGGCGACGGTTCGCGCCGTGGCGGCGCCGGGCTGATGAAAGAGGTCCTCGGCGATTGCACGTCGCGAGCCCGAGCGCTCCGAGGGTGCGGCGAGCGCACGTTCGACGGCGGCCAGGGTTCCCTCGAGGTCGTTCGCCGAGTCAGACGCTTCGGTCATCAGCTTGACGTAGTCCGGGTGAATGTTGGCTGCCCGGATCAGCGTGGGCCGGTGGATGCGGACGAGGGGCCGGTCGAGCAGCAGGTATTCGAATCCGGCGGAGCTGTGATCCGTGATCATCGCGTCGGCGGCCGCCAGGCAGGGGCAGATGTCGTGCCCGGTCACGATGCGGGCGTTCCGCCGTTCCGCCAGGGGCGCGAGCGCCTGCATCCAGTCGCGCCCGCCGGAATACCGGTCGCGCAGGTCGCGCGATCGGTCGTGCAGCTTCACGATCACGTTGATTTGCATCGCGGCGAGGCGCGCCACCAGGTCGAGTCCGAAGGCGTTCAGCGACGACTCGGGAGACCACGTCGGCGCATACAGCACCGATGGCTTCGCCGGATCCAGGTCGAGCGTCCTCAGCACGTCGTCTCTCCGGAGCGTGCCGTCGACGAGGCAGTCCACCTTCGGCATGCCGACAAGGCGGATGGCGGGGCTGTCGGCGTCGATCGCACCCGCCGCGATGAAGTTGCGGAGCCGCCGCACGTTCACGAACAGGAGCCGGTCCCACACGCGCATGGAGGTCGTCGGCGCGTCAAACCCGTACTTGCCCCCGACGCCGTGGAACATCTGGACGCGCTGGGCGCCCCTGGGGAGCGTGGCCCACATGAAGTCCGACGCGAGATACGCATCGAACTTCATGAGCGCGGCGCGTCGCGGGTGCACGAGCGCGCCATCAGGCGGCGCGGCAGCAGAGATCTCCGCCAGGCGCCTGGGCTCTTCGCTCGCGGTGAACCAGAATTCCACCCGGGGGTCAGCCGCCATGGCGCGGTGGACCGGCGCGACCATGACGTAGTTGACCGGCGTGCGGCCGTCGACCAGGATCCGGCGCTTTCCCGACCTGCGCGACCATTTCTCGTCGGCGCGGCGGATCTGTCGGAGTCCCGATTGGATCAGCGCGGCGAGCGTCATGCGCGCGCCGCCTCCGGCCGCGCCACGCCGGGCAGGCGGGCCGTTGCTCTACGGGCAGTCGCCTCGGCCACGTCGAACCCGTTGAGGATGAGCAGCTGGCGCGGCGCCGCCGCGAGCGCCAGCAGGTAATAGAAGGTCCAGTTGTACGCCACCGACGCGAACTGGGCGCAGATGAACCAGCCGATGATCCCTGCCGACATGGCGGAGAGATGCGCCCGCATCCACCGCACCGCGGGGTCCGACGCCGAGAGGGTGCCCGCCCGCACCGCCCGTGCGAGGATCTGCCGCGCGTGGCGCACCGCCTTGAGGCCGCGCCACACGAGAAACAGCATGATCATCGGCCCGAGAGCGCCAAGCTCGGTGGCGAGCTGCAACAACGCGTTGTGCGTCTCGCGCCAGGCCTCGAGGCGCCCTTCCGGGTTGTAGTTCTTGAACTGGCCCGCGCCGACGCCCGTGATCGGGCGCGCGACGAACGAGGCCCACGACTCCTGCATCAGAATCCAGCGCGCCTCTCGCGAGCCGCTCTGGTCCTTCGAGGGGTCGGCGATGCTGGCCATCCGTTCGACATAGCTGTGAGGGACAAAGGGCACCGACACCGCCACGATCAGGAATCCCACCAGGACGAGCGTGGGCCGCCGGAGCAGAGCGTACAGAGTGCAGATGCCGATGACGATGACGAGGCCGATCGTGCCGCTGCGGGACTGGGTCGCAATGACCGCGCCGATCATGAGGAGGGCGATGATGGCGCCCCACGTGCGCTTCGGGATGCTGCCGGGCTCGATCATCGCGAAGATCGCAATCGGCAGATAGCTCACCAGGTTCAGCGCGAGGTCATTCGGATTCCGGAAGATGCCGCCGATCGAGCCCTGGACGCGCCCTCCCTCCACCAGGTTGACGCCGCGCGCGTAGTCGAGGATCGCGCGGAAGCCGAGATAGCCGCAGGCGACCAGGATGATCCACGTCATGCGCTCGAGCCGCTTCGGCGAGCGCAGCGCGTGCACCATCAGCACGAAGATCGCCAGGATCTTCAGGAACACGTCGCTGAAGGTGGCAAACGCGCCGCCCGGCCAGATCGAGAACGGGATCGTGGCGGCCATGACGATGCCGAGCGCGGAGACGCCGAGGAATTCGGGCGTCAGCGGGACGACCGTCTCGCCTCGGCTGAGGCGCTGGAAGAACATCGCGGTGAGCGCGGCAATCGCGGTCACCTCCGCGAGGTGGAACGGCATGAGGAACGGGAGCTGGTCCTGCGGCCGGAAGAAGAGCACGAAGGTGAACGCGAGGAGTCCGCGCCACGCCCAGTCGGGACGTGCGGACTCTTCCAGCGTGCGCGCGCCGGAGGGACCCGCAAACGCGCGCTCGAAGTCCACGCGGCGTCTCTCGACGTGCCGCTGCCCGGTGCCGTAGTTGAACGTCAGCCGCTCGGTCATTGCCTCACCGCCAGACGTGCCGGCGCCGCAGCGCCGCGAGAAGTCCCGCCACCGCCGCTCCGTTCATCGTGACGAACGCGTAGGCGATCCGTGCGACCCGATTGATCAGCCTCATCGCCGTGTTCCTGTCGTGCGAGCCAGGCCCCGTACCCGGCCAAGCCGTAAAACCCGATCTGCGCGACCAGCGCAGCCACATACAAGATGTCTGCCGGCACGATCGCAACGTTGGTGATCAGCGCGAGCGCCATCGCGTACGGCACGACGAGCCGGCCAAGCTTGTGGGAGACGTACTGCAGCCAGACGCGATTCGCGAATGGATTGATGAGCGCGGGCTCGAGCCCCAGGATCTGGATGTTGCCGGCGAGCGTCCTGACCTTGCGCCGGCGTTCGGCCCCCGCGTCCGCTTCGACGCGGTCGTAGGCCTTCGCGCGTTCATCGAACACCACTCGAGCGCCCGCGAGCACCACGCGCATCGGCGCCAGCACATCGTCGAGCAGCGCCGGAGAGGGAAGCGGCCGCCACAACGTCCGGCGCATCGCATAGATCGCTCCGGTCGCGCCGAGCGTGGACCAGACCGCGCTCTCCCGGCGGCGCAGCCACTTCTCGTACCGCCAGTACGCACCGACGCTGTCGCCGACCGTTGATGCCGGCATCGCCGCATCCGCTTCGCAATCAAGCAGCAGTTCGCCGGTGACCGCACCCACGGCCGGATCGGCGAAATTCTCCACGAGCCGGCGGACGGCGTCGGGCGCGAACGCCTGCCGCGCGTCCGCGAACACGAGAATCTCGTGCGCCGCAGCGGCCACCCCGGCATTCAGGGCCGATGGCTTTCCGGACGCCGGGATGTCCACGAGGCGCACGCGGTGCCCGAATGGCGCGAGTGCGTCGCGCGTCGCATCCGTGGATCCATCGGAGACGACGATGATGTCGATCGGGCCGGGATAGTCCTGCGCGAGCAGGTTGGTGACGCGCGCCGGAAGGCGGTGCGCCTCGTTGCGCGCGGCAATCACGATGGACGCTCCGGGCGCGTCGGGCCCGAGCGGCTTCCGCCGGACGGATCGCGGCCGCAGCCGGGCCCACGCCGCGAGCAGCAGCGGATAACCCACGTAGACGTAGGCAATCACCGCGATCGCGATCCAGAACAGCGGCTTCATCGGTTCGCCCTCGTGACGCGAGGCGTTCAGGCTCGCGCCGGCGGACCCGAAACGGCCCCTTCCGCGGCCGCGAGGACAGCATCCGCCTCGGCCTGCTCCTGCAGCGCCTGCTTGTGCGCCGGGTTCGGCGCCCCCAGCCTGAACACGTGCGGGGCGTCGCTCCGCGTCGCGTTCCGCGTGTCGACCACGAGATCGGCGGCCGCGACCATCGCGGCGTAGTCGAAAGCCTTGTGATCCGTGAGGATCGCGACGCAGTCGGCCGAGCCCAGCGCCTCGGGCGTCAGGGCCACCGACCGCAGCTCGCGCCCTCCCGCCCACGCGCCGGCTGCCAGGACCGGCACCCAGGGATCGCTGTAGAGCACCCGGGCGCCGCGTTCCTCGAGCAGGTGCATGACGTCGAGCGACGGAGACTCGCGCATGTCATCGATGTCGCGTTTGTACGTGATGCCTGCGACAACGATCGTCGACCCGTTGAGGGCCTTCCTCCGCGTGTTCAACGCTTCGGCGATCTTGTCTGCCACGAAACGCGGCATCGCGCTGTTGACGTGGCCGGCCAGCTCGATGAACCGCGGCTCGAATCCGAACTGTTTGGCCTTCCACGAGAGATAAAACGGATCGATAGGGATGCAGTGACCACCGAGGCCGGGGCCGGGATAGAAGGGCATGAACCCGAACGGCTTCGTCTTCGCCGCGTCGACCACCTCCCAGACGTCGATCCCGAGCTTGTCGCACATGAGCGCCAGCTCGTTGACCAGGCCGATGTTCACGGCGCGGAACGTGTTCTCGAGCAGCTTCACCATCTCCGCCACGCCCGGCGAGCTGACCGGGACAATGGTCTCGATGGCCGCCCCGTAGAGCGCCGACGCGAGATCGGTGCACGTCGGGGTCAGGCCGCCGACCACCTTCGGCGTGTTCCTCGTGTTGAACCGCTCGTTCGCGGGGTCGACGCGCTCCGGAGAGAACGCCAGGAAGAAGTCCACGCCGGCCTTGAGCCCGTTCGCCTCGAGCATTGGCTGCAGCAGCTCCACCGTCGTGCCCGGATACGTCGTGGATTCGAGGACGACGAGCATCCCGGGATGCAGGTGCTCCGCTATTCGCTCGCACGCCGAAACGACGTAGGACATGTCCGGGTCCTTGGTCTTGCGCAGCGGGGTGGGGACACAGATGTTGACGGTGTCCAGCTCGGCGATCACGCCGAAGTCCGCCGCGGCGGTGAGCCGTCCGGCGCGTGCGTGTTCGGTGACATCCGCCTCCGGCACGTCGGGGATGTACGACCGGCCGGCGTTGACCGCGTTCACCTTGCGCGGATCGAGGTCGATGCCGGTGGTACGAAAGCCCGCGCGCGCGAATTCGACGGCGAGCGGCAGGCCGACGTAGCCGAGGCCCACGACGCCGGTGCGTGCGGAGCGGGTCTTCAGGCGATCCAGGAGAACGGCCGCGAGTCCAGACATGAATGCGTGAGGCTCCTCAGATACGGTCGGTGCTGAACGGTTCCATGACGCCGAAGACGATCCGGCGCAGGCGGGTCCAGAAGGTCTCCGGCTCCCGCGATCTGCCGGGGAGGCGGCCGGAGGTCCCCACGTACGCGGACGGCGGCGTGGTGGCGCGCTGCGTGATCGGGCGCGACACGGACACGTGCGCGGGCGCGCCCGCTGCGTGCGGCGCCGGCGCGCTCAGCGGAGCGGTGTGCGAGGTCGGTGCCGACTGCATCAGGGCGGGAGCCGATGAGGCCGCCGGCCGCCGCAGCAGCCGGTATTCCTCGGAGAGCACCCGGCGCTGCTCCAGCAACTCGCGCTCGCGCTGCGCGAGCTGCTGTTCGCGCCGGCGAACGTCTTCCTCGCGCGCGTCCAGCGCGTACGCCGCGGCAGGGCTGATGGCGGGCGTCGTCGCGACCGCCGGTGCGCCGGCGGCTGACCGCGTCTCCACACCCGCGGCGGCCGCTTCAGCGATCTCGCCCTCGCTGGGCGGAAGCACGCCCGTTGCCTCCAGCTCCTTGATCGCTTCCCGCGCGAGCGAGGCGTCGATGTGGTGGCGCTCCTCGGCGTAGCCGAACACGAGCACCGCGTCGCAAATCACGTTGATGATGCGCGGGATGCCTTTGGCGCGCACGTGGACCAGATCGGTGACCGCCCGCGGGAACTCCACCGGCGCGCCCACGGCCGCACGGCGCAGCCGGTGATTGATGTAGCGCGCGGTGTCGTCGGCATCGAGCGGGTTCAGGTGGTAGCTCACCGTGACACGCTGGCGCAGCTGTTCGAGCTGCGGCGAGCGCATCTTCGTGCGGAGATCGGGCTGGCCGATCAACACCATCTGCATCAGCTTGGATTTCTCGGTCTCGAGGTTCGAGAGCATCCGCAGCTCCTCGAGGGCGGCCGGGCTGAGATTCTGCGCCTCGTCGATGACGACGAGCACGATGCGGCCCATCATCCGCTGGTCGACGAGGAACTGCGCGAGATCGCGCAGCATGAGCGGCTTGCTCTTGCCAGCCGGGTCGAGCCCGAGATCCACCATCAGGGCCTCGAGCACCTCGCGCGGGTCCAGCAGCGTGTTGACGATCCGCGCCACGGTGGTGTGGCCGTCGAGTGTTCGCAGCACCGCCTGCAGCAGGGTGGTCTTGCCGCTGCCGATCTCGCCGGTAATCACGACGAACCCGGCGTGGCTCTCGAGCCCGTACCGCAGGTAGTCGAGCGCTTCCTGGTGGACGCGGCTCGGGTACAGGTAGTCCGGGTCGGGACTCAGGGCGAACGGCCGTTCACGAAGGTGATAGAAGCGTTCGTACATTAATCCACTCCATCTTTAGGCGCGCGACCTTCGACGCTCAGGCCGCGCCGAGCGAGTCGGGGGGCGCCATGCGCCGAGCTTGCCGCGGGCGACCGCGGTGATCGCCGCGCCCAGCCGACCGGGGTGGTGCCGGATCGTGCCGGGTGGCATCTCCGAGGCGAGCGGCAGGCCGATGGCGCGCGCGCCCATCGCGGAAAGCGTCTCGAGGTCGCCAGGCGAAACGATCACCGGACCGGCGCCACGCGATGCGTATGCCGCGACGGTCTGCGGCGACAGGGTGGCCGTGCTATACAGCGCCACGTCGAACAACTGCCTGCCGACATGCGCCGCGATGGCACGCAGGTGCTCCGGCGCGCCGAACCCGTCGGTTTCGCCCGGCTCCGTCATCAGGTTCATCACGAACACGCGCGTGGCTCGCGCGGCCGACACGGCCTCGGCGAGCTCGGGCACGAGCAGCGGCGGCAGGAGGCTCGTGTAGAGGCTTCCCGGGCCGAGCACGATCACGTCCGCGCCTGCCACCGCGTCGATCACGGCGCTCAGGCACTTCGGATCCTCGGGCGACAGGGAGAGCCGCACGATCTTCGTGCCGGCGTTGCGAATCGCGGTTTCGCCGCGCACCAGCGATCCGTCTTCCAGCGCCGCCACCAGCGACACGGCCTCGGCGGTGACCGGCAGCACGGTCCCGCGCGCACCGACCGCACGCGCCGCCAGCTCCACGGCGCGTGCGAAGTCGTTGGTCACGTCAGCCAGCGCCGCCAGCACGAGGTTGCCCAGGGCGTGCCCGTTCAGCCCGCCGCCGCTGTCAAAGCGGTACTGGAACAGATCCGCGAGCAGTCCCCGATGCTCGGCGAGCGCGGCCAGGCAGTTCCGAATGTCCCCCGGCGGGATCACGCCCAACTCCTTCCGGAGCCGGCCCGAGCTGCCGCCATCGTCGGTGGTGGTGACCACCGCGACGAGCTGGTCGCGCGGCGTGCTGGCCCGGTCGCCGTAGAGCAGCGGTCTCAGGCCGCGCAGAAGGTTTGGCAGCCCGGTGCCGCCGCCGATCGCCACTACGCGTGGCGCGGAGGTCAGCGCCGGCATCACGTCGCGCCTGTCCACGATCGGCTGCGGAAACGAAGAGATGTTCATGCGCGTGACTCGGCTCCCGCGGCGGCCAGCGGCGCCTCGTCGCGCCTGCGCGCCGGCGCCGCAGCGCGCGTGTCCGCCTCGATGGCGGGGAGGACGTCGTTCACCGCCCGGTCGTAATCCTCGGGGAAATCGATCTCGGTCCACGGCAGCCCGCGCGTCCCGATCGCATGCAGCGGGCGCCGGCGCGCGAACTCGGCAAACGCGCGAGGCGCCCACTCGCGCACGCCGCCCGCCTCCACGATGCGGTCAAGGATCAAGAGCAGCAGCCGGGTGCCTTCCCGGCCGAACTTCAGCACGCCCAGGTTCTCGCCGTCGGCGTCGGCCGGATCCATCTGCTTTGACATGTCGGTGACGCAGCCGCGGCGCACGGTGACCTTCATCTCCTCGTCGGCAAATGCCGTCGCGGCATCCTCGCGGTACCCGATCAGCATGGCGTCCTCGTAACGCGACGTCAGCAGGTCATCGAGGAGCCGCGGGTGGAGCAGCACGTCGCAATTCATGACGACGAAACCGGCTGCATCGCCGAGCAGATGCCGTGTCAGCCACAGCGAGTAGAGGCTGTTGGTGGCCGCGAAGTCCGGGTTCTCGACGTACCGGACGCCGCGCCCGCAGGCACGCCGGACCGCCTCGGCCCCGCAGCCGATCACGACGGCGACGTCGCGGACGCCGCACGCCTGGAGCAGAGCAATGTGGCGCTCGACGAGCGACACGCCGCCCACGTCGACCAGGCATTTCGGCGCGTTGCTCTGCCCGCCATTGAGCCGGGTGCCGCGCCCCGCGGCCAGGATGACCCCTCGCATCGATCCGGTGACTCCCTTCGTTGACTCACGCCGCCTGCGGCGCGGTCCGCACGATCAGTTGCCGCACTTTCCGCAGATACAGATCGCGATCGCGCGTCCCCACCGCGAACGCGATGAAGAGCGTCAGGTACACCAGTGCCGCGGCCAGCGAGAGCGCGGCGATCGCACCCAGGCGCGCGGGCACATACGCCCTGACGCCGAGCAAGAGCAGCGCCATCGGGATCGCCGGCCACACCGCCGGCCAGACTCCCCGCCGCCAACCCTCGTTCAACGCCACGCCCGTGTGCCGGCACGCAGCCGGGAACTGCAGGAAGAGGGCCGCCGCCGTGACCGGCAGCAGCGTGCCGAGCGCGTTGCCGAGCAGGCCGAGCGGCCCGATGAGCGCGATCGACAGCGCCACGTTGACCACCGACATGCCCAGGTTCGTGAGCGCGATGAAACGGTGCTCGCCGGCCCCCTTGAGCACGGTGGTCGCCGTCGCGTTGCCGACGCGGACGGCGATGGCGATCGACAGGATCTGGATGATCACGGCGCTCGCGGCGAAGTCCGCGCCGACCCACGCGTGGACGAGCGGCGGCGCCACCATCACCAGGCACGCGGTGATGGGGACGACCGTCGCGAGCGACAGCCGCGTGCCCTGCAGCAGGATCGCGCGGAGATGCTCGGCGCGCCGGCCGGCGTCGCTGTCCACCACGACCGGAAAGAGGACGCCGTTCAACTGGTTTGTGAGCCGCTGGACCGCCCACACGATCCGCTGCGCCACACCCCACACCGCCACCGGCGCGGCGCCCAGGAACACGCCAATCACGAGCGGGTCGATCGAGTAATTGAGCTTGTTGGCCCAATCGATGATCAGGCTGTACACGCTGAAGCCGGTCACCTCGCGCAGGCGCGCGCGGCGCACGTGCGCGAGCCGCACCTGGAGCGCGGGGAAGATGCGGTACGCGTTGGCGCGGTACACGAACAGCGCCACGATGCGGATCCCGGTCGTCCACGCGACGAGCGCGACCAGGCCTCCCCCCGACAGCAGCACGCCCACGTTGGCGGCCGCCACGAGGACCGCGCTGACGATCGCCACCAGGTTGTTCGTGTCGTACCGCTGGAATCCGTTGATGACCCCGCCGAAGACCGAGAAGGGGAACGACAGGGCGATCTGGACCGCCACGATCAGCAGCACGGCACGCCCGGTGGGCGCCTGATCGGGCGTGATCGCGAACAGGTGCGGCAGGTTGTACGCGACCGCGGCCGCCACGCCGTAGGAGAGAAGGCCCACGCCGGCGAACAGGAAGAACAGCGTGCTCGCGATCTGGTTGATCGCCTTCGCGTCCCGCCACGCGCGGTATTGCGCGACGAACTTCACGAGCGCCCCGCCGTAGCCGAGGTCGAGAATCGAGAAGTACGCGGTCACCGATGCGGTCAGCAGCCAGAGGCCGTACGCGTCCTTCCCCAGGTGGGTGACGTTGAAGGGCAGCATGAACAGCCCGATGATCGTGTCTGCGAAGATCATCAGGTAGCGCGTCCCGAGGTTCCGCGCGATGCGGGCGAGCGGCCGCGTGTCCCCCCAGATCGCCGCCGGCGTCTGGTCCTGCCGCGAGGTCATCACTGCGCACCCTTCCGGAAGAGGATGACCTTCACGGTGTCGAAGATGATCGTGATGTCGAAGGCCAGCGACAGGTGCTTGATGTAGTACAGGTCGTAGCGCAGCTTCTCGATCGCGTCCTCGAGCGACGCCCCGTAGCGATACTTCACCTGCGCCCAGCCGGTGAGCCCCGGCTTCACCGCGTGCCGCTGCTGGTAGAACGGGATCTGCTGTGCCAGTTGCTCGACGAAGAACGGGCGCTCGGGGCGCGGACCGACGAAGCTCATGTCGCCCCGCAGCACGTTCCACAGTTGCGGCAGTTCGTCCAGCCGCGCCTTGCGGATGAACCGGCCGACGCGGGTCACGCGATCGTCGTCGGCCTTCGCCCAGATGGGCGTGCCCGCGCTCTCGGCGTCCTTTCGCATCGATCGGAACTTGTAGACGCGGAAGATGCGGCCGTGCTCCCCGACGCGCTCCTGGCTGTACAGGACCGGCGAGCCATCCTCGAGCCAGACGGCCACGGCCGTCAGCGCGATGGACGGGGCGCCGGCCACCACCATCAGGAACGCCATCGTCACGTCCAGCGTGCGCTTGACCGCGCGCGTCCAGCGCGAGACCCGGAAGCCGTCGCCGAAGATCAGCCAGCTCGGCCGGACATCTTCGACGAGGATCTTGCCCGTCAGCCGCTCGTAGATCGTCGTCACGTCCTCGATGCGCACGCCCGCGAGCTTCGCCTGCAGCAGCTCGTCGACCGGCAGCTTGCCGCGCCGATCCGACAGGCCGATGACGACGCGATCGATGCGCTCGCTCGTGATGAGCCGCGGGATGTCGACCGGCGTCCCGACGATGCCGGGGTTGACGATGCGTTCGCCGATCCGCGCGGCGTCGTCGGCGATGAAGCCCACAACGCGGTAGCCGAAGTCCCGCTGCGCGAGGATCTGGCGCGCCACGATGCGCGCCGATTGTCCGGTCCCCAGGATCAGCACGCGCTCTTCCATTCCGCGCAGCGTCGTGACCCGGTTGAAGAGCAGGCGCCACGCGAGGATCGCGACGAGAAACACCGTGAGCGCCGACACGAAGATGCCGCTGCCGATCATCAACCCCGGCGCGGCGAGGTAGACGGCGGCGAGCAGGATCGACGCGGCGCCCGCGGCCTGGAAGAGCCGCACGACCAGCTCGCGCGGCGTGTGTACGACGGTCAGGTCATAGAAGTCGTTGTAGTACAGGCACAGCTGGCACAGCAGCGTCACCAGGGCGATCTTCCACAGCGTGGCCGCGCCCGGAACGAAGCCGTCCTGCACCCCCGCCGCGAGCGAGACCGATCCGAAGATCAGAAACAGCTCGGCGGCGAAGACCGTCATGCTTCGCGCTGACACGTACCGGTCGAACACCTGCATGGTCCCGAAACCCTCAGTCCTTCTGATAGCCCTCCGGCGAATAGCCGGACTCGGTTGGCACGCCCGCCTCGTTGAGCACCAGGCCGAGCACCTTCGCGCGGGCGAGGCCGCCGAGCGTGCGCTCGACGGCCGGCCGCGGCGTCACGCCCGCCCGGACGATGACGACCACGCCATCGACGAGCGGCGAGAGAATCTGCGCGTCGGCAAACGGAGCCGCCGGCGGCATGTCGATCACGATGCGGTCGTAGCGCTGCCGCAGCGACTCGATCACGCGCCGCATCGCGGTGGAGCCAAGCAGTTCCGCCGGATGCGATGGGGGCACTCCCGCCGGAAGCACCGTCAGGTGGTGGTCGGGCAGCGACACCAGCGCGGCATCCAGCTCGAGCTCTCCCTTGAGGACCTCGGCGAGTCCGGCCCCCGCCGTGAGGCCAAGCAGGTGGTGCGCGCGCGGGTGCCGAAGGTCGCCATCCACGAGAACGATCCGCTGCTGGAACTCCTGCGCCATCGTGAGCGCGAGGTTGGCCGCGTTGACGCTCTTGCCGTCACCTTTCGCTGGGCTCGTGACAGCGATCGTGCGCACCGCGCGGCCGTTCTCCGATTGCGTGATGCGCGTGCGAAGGGCGCGGTACTGCTCGGAGGCCAGCGACTCGGGTTCGAGCGCGGCGACGAGCACCGGGTCGAGCTGCACGCCGCGGATTTCCGGCGTGGCCGGAGTCGTCTCCACGGGGGCCGACACCGTGCCGTGACGGTCGACCGGGAACGCGTCGGATGCGGTGCCGTCGTGCAGCGCCATGATCCGCGCCGCCGGCTCGATGACGGGCGGGGGCGCGTCCTCGGTCGCCGTGAAGCCGGCGGTGGAGACCCGCCGCGCCGTGCCGTCGCGCTCGGCCTTGCTGAGGATGTCGTGTATCCGGCTCATGATCGTTCACCTTTTCTCAAGCGGTCCTGCCGATACGCGGGATTTCCGCGAGCACCGGCACGTCGAACGCGGATTGCAGCGCGCGCGCATCATGGACGGAGCGATCGAGGTACTCGCGCCCGAGGACGAGCCCGGCCCCGAGCGCCAATCCCAGGGCGAGCGCCATCAGCAGCAGCCGCGCGCGGTTCGGCCGCTCCGGGCTGCGCGGGCGGGCGGCAGGGTAGAGCAGCGAGAAGCGCTCGTTCCCCTGCTTCCGCTCGAGGTCCTCGGCGACGAGCGCGGTCTTGTGCTTTTCCGAGAGCTGGCCGTACTGCGTCTTCTCGAGCTCGTATTCGCGTGTCAGCGCGGCGAGCTCCTGTTCCACCATCGGCGCGGCTTCCACGCGCTGCTGGTAGCGGGCGATCTGGGACTTCGTCGCGCTCTCGTCGCGCCGCAAGGCCTGAACCCGCAGCCGCGCGAGGTTGCGATCCGCCAGGAGCTGCTGGTACGTCGGGTCGGTCCGCAGCAACTCGTCGCGGTCCGACCCGCGGCCGCCGCGCTTCAGCTCGTCACGCGCGTCGGCGAGTTCCTGCTGCAGCCGGTGAATCTCCGGGTGTTTGTCGGTGTACATGGTCCGCGCCTCGGCTAGCTCGCGCTGCAGCAGCGCCACGCGCCCCTGCACGGTCATCGGGCCGACGTCGGCGCGCATTGGCGCGACATCCGCCGTCCCCTGGCGGATCGCGTCGATCTGGCGTTCGGTCATCGTGAGGCGGTCCTGCTCGCTGCGCAGCGTGTTGCTGGTCGCCTCCAGCCGCTGGCTGAGCGTGGCCACCATCTGCAGGTTCGCGTCCCGCTGCTCGGGGAGGCGCCCCATGTAGGCTTCCTTCTTCTGCCGCAGCCGCTCCTCGAGCTGCGCCAGGCGGTCCTGGCTTTCGCGCAGCTGCGCCGCCAGGAACTCGGACGATCGCTCGGCGCGGTTTTCGCGCGCGCGTTGCGTTTCCTCGACGAAGACCAGCGCCAGGCGGTTGGTGACCTTCTGCGTCTGATCCGGTGAGCGATCCATGTAGCTGATCGCAAACGTGTCGAGCCCCGGGCGCGCAGCGGCCCTGGCCAGCGGGTCGTCGGGGCGCACCGTCGTGTTGGCGCGCAGTTCCGCCACGACCTGTTCGATGGGCCGGTCGTTCGTCAGGCCCTCTTCGCGGGCGACGCGCTCGAGAAGCGGCCGGCTGAAGAGCTGCTGCGTGACCGCCCGGACGCGCTCCTCGCGGTCCATCGACGCCACGCCTGACTTGGTCACGTCGGGACTGACCGTGGCCGCGGTGACCCCGATGGTCGCTTCCGCGCGGTACCAGGAGGGCAGCACCAGGGCGAGGGTGGCGCCGCCAACGACGCAGATCGCCAGCGGCACGACAAACCACCGGAACCGGCGCCGCACCACCGTCACGTAGTCGAGCGGATGAAACGGACGTTCTTCCATTACTGAATCCTCATGGGCGCCGACAGGACGACCTGCGCGCCGACGCGTTGACGATTGACCCTGCCGCCCGCCAGGCGCGTATCCTGCCAGGCGACCGTGTAATACCCCTCGATTCGGACGGTTCGCACGACCGCGTAGCCCACCGTCGTGTTCACCCAGAAGGACTGCAAGGCCGGCTCCGCTTCGATGACGGGATTGTTCCGGCGCCACGTCGTGGACGACTGGATGTAGGTGCGATTGCGCGCGACCGGCATCAGGAGCGACGCGAAGGCCTGCTCGGTCATCGCCGAGGCGCCGAAGCCGAAGGTCGGCACGAACGCCCGCTCGTACCCGGTGTTGAAGACCGCGCGCTCGAGCGCGTGCGTGAGCCCCGCCCGCGCGAATGGGCCGACGCTGGTCTCATCGAGCCGCTTGTCGTTCAGCGTGGAGAGGCCGCCGGCGACCGACAGGCTGGTATGCGGCGCCAATTGGAGGCCGACGGTGCCGCCGACAATCTGGAACACCAGCGGTTCATCCGCGCTCGCCTGCGATTCGATCGTCGCGAACCGGACTTCGTACAGGCCACCCAGTGACACTCGCTCGGTCAGGCGGCGCGTGAGATCCGCGTTGAAGCCGTGCGAACGCCCTCCCGTGACGAAGGTGGGCAGGATGCGGGTGTGATCGAACGCCGCGTCCACGAACTCATACGATGCGCGCAGCGTTGTCAGCTTGCTGAGGCGTGCCTCGGCGCCGCCCGTCACGTTGTGCACCTGCGATCCCACGCGGCGGAAGGGCACGCCGTTCAGCTCCGTCTCTTCGGTCGTGGGCAGCTCGCTGAAGCCGTAGCGCCCGAACATCGTGACCCGCGACGTCGGACGGTGTGTCAGGCCGAACCGCAGCCGCTGGTCGTAGCTGTCGAGCGCCCCAAGGTCGCGATGCCGCCGCAGCGTGCCGCCGTACCCGGCGCGGAAGGTCGTGTACTTTCCCAGATAGTCGAGCGTGCCCCCGGGCGTGATCACCAGGAGGTGGTCGCCGCGGATGTCCTGCTCGAAGCCTTCGTTGACGAGCGCGACGTTGTTGTCCCACAGCCATCCGACCGTCACCGTGGGCGTGAACGCCCAGCCGGGCGCCGGCGTCGGCTCGAGTTCCGGCGTCTGGGCCGCCGCGGCGCCGGGGAGCGCCAGTACGGCGGCAACGGCGATCGTGTACGCAGCGCGGCGCATGGCTACGGCACCACCACGATGTCGCCCGCGCGCAGGACGATCGGTTCACCTTCGCCTTTGAGCGCCTTCTTGTAGTTGAACTTCAGCGTTTCGGTGCCCGCCGGTGCCTTGCGCAGCACGCGGATGTCGCTCGTCTTGGCGAAGTCGAGGAACCCGCCCGCCATCGCCAGCGCCTCGAGCACCGTCATGCTGCCGCGCAGCGGCTGCGGCCCTGGCGCTTTGACCTCGCCCATGACGAAGACGGTTGCCGGCGTGGCCTCGACAACGATGACGGTGACGACCGGAGTGGTGATGTATTCCTTCAGCGACGTCGTCAGGCGGTCACGCAGCGCGATCGGGGTGAGCCCGGCCGCCTGTACGTCACCGAGCAGCGGAAGCGTGATCTTGCCGTCGGGCCTGATCTGAACCGACTGCGAGAGCTGCTGATCGCGGTACACCTCGACGCGCAGCTTGTCGCCGGCCGACAGCCGGTAGTCGTGTGCGGCCGGGCTGGCGCCCGTGGTCGGCGCCGGCGCGGGCGGCGTGGTCGTCGTGTCACCTGTCGCGGGGCGCGCGGCGGCCGATCCGGTCTGGGTGCGCAGCGCCGGGTGGGACGCGCTGGAGGTCTGGGCGAGCGTGGGTGCCACCGCCTGCGCGGCGAGCAGCCCGGTCATCACGATCGCGAATGCTGGTGTCATCACAGTTTCCTTCTTCACTGGTTCGTTGCTCAGGCATTGGAGGCG
This sequence comes from Acidobacteriota bacterium, assembly GCA_016184105.1. Classification (NCBI taxonomy): domain Bacteria; kingdom Pseudomonadati; phylum Acidobacteriota; species Acidobacteriota bacterium. Next base: position 51,758 of record JACPDI010000031.1, on the reverse strand, counting down.
CGCCGGCGCGGCCGGCGGGTCACGACCGGCCGGGTGGCTGCCGCGTGCCGGAGCGAAGCGGGGTCGGTGCCGTCCGCGGGGCAGCTCGCCGCACCAACGGTGATCGAAACCGGGCGGGGAAATTCGTAGTGATCGAACCGCGTCATCAGCCGGTCGATGACGCGCATGGAGCTGTTCATGTCGGCGTCGAGCAGCACGACGGAGACCCCCTCGCCCGTGCGGGTCATCAGATCGGTTTCGCGCACCTCGCGGCTGACGATCCGCGTCACGTGGCGCACGGGATCGTCCTGCTGGCCGTCGTCTTCGGGCGCGGTCTCCATGACCACCAGCGTCACGAAGTTCTGCGAACGCATCGCGCGCTTCAGCTCGTTGCCGAGCACGAACTCGAAGGCTTCCGGCGTCAGCACGCGAACATCCTCGTCGTAGAACGCATCGGGGGTCATTGCGGTCACGAGGCGCGATCCAGATCCGCGTCCTTGATCTTGTAGAGCAGCGCCTTGTAGCTGATGCCGAGGATCTCCGCCGCCTCGCGACGGTTCCACCGGGTGTGCTGCAGAGTGCGGGCGATGAGCTCGCGCTCGGCTTCGCGGGCCGCGTGGCGTGCGATCTCCTTCAGCGAGCACGGCGCCATCGGATCCGGTGCGGCGTCGGTGCGCGCCGCCGGCACTGATGGGGCCGGCGCGCCGGCGGCCTCCACCGGTGCCGCGATACCGGCCTCCCCCGCCGCGGTTGCGTCCGGCGGCACCGGCGTGTCCAGTCGGTTGGCCACGAGCGCCGGGATCGGGCCGGTGACGAGCGGCCGCTGCGCGAGCGCCTGGGTGATCTCGCGCCGGATCGGGACGTCGGTGCCGAGCACGACCATGCGCTTCACCATGTTCTCCAGTTCCCGCACGTTGCCCGGCCACGCGTACCCGACGAGCAGGTGGAGGATGTCCTGCTGGAGCGCCAGCGGCGGCCGGTTGTAGTGCTCGGCATACTTCTGGATGAAGTACTCGGCGAGCAGCGGGATCTCCTCTCGGCGCTGCCTCAACGGCGGCAGCGTGATGCAGACGACGTTCAAGCGGAAGAAGAGGTCTTCGCGGAACTGGCCGTCAGCCACGGCGCCTTCCAGGTCGCGATTGGTGGCGGCGACGACCCGCACGTCCACCTGCACGTCGTGCCGGCCGCCAAGCCGGGAGAACTCGCCGTCCTGCAGCACGTGGAGCAGCTTTGCCTGCAGCGGCGGCGGCATCTCGCTGATCTCATCGAGGAACATCGTCCCCTGGTTGGCGAACTCGAACTTGCCGGGCTTCTGCTGGACCGCCCCCGTGAACGCGCCGCGCTCGAAGCCGAACAGCTCGGACTCCAGCAACTCGGTGGGCAGCGCGGCGCAGTTGACCTTCACGAACGGTTTGTCGCGGCGGAGCGACGCGGCGTGGATGGCCCGCGCGACCAGTTCCTTGCCGGTGCCGCTTTCGCCGCGCACGAGGACCGTGACATCGGTGTCGGCGACGCGGTCGATCAGCTCGCGCACCTCCAGCATCTGGTCGCCATGGCCGAGGAGCAGTGTGTAGCGCGAGGGCCGGCGCTCGAGCATCGCTCTCACCCGCTCGCGCAGCGTCTCCGGATCGCACGCCTCGGCGCCCGCCGGCGGCGACGGCATGGATCGCACTTCGAACTCGTGCCTCTCGTCGCGCGCCAGATTGGTTGTCCCCATGAGTCGCGTCACCTTCTGAACGAGCGCGGCCGCACGGCAGCTCACGCGTATCGCTGCGCCTTTTCGAGCAAGTGGGGTGCCACGCGAGGAAAAGTTTTTGTACGAGTTGGGAAAAGCGCAGGTTTTCCGCGGCGAATATCGCACTCCCGCGCGCCGCGGCGCGCGCGGTGCTTGAACGGGAGTGCTCAGGATGGGAAAGGAGTTACTGACGAACTGAGAAGGCGAAGCGCTCAGCGCCGCGAGATCCCGCACTCCTTGATCTTGTTCAGCAGCGTCTTGTAGCTCACGCCGAGCAGCTGGGCCGCCTTGCGCCGGTTCCAATGAACCTGGCGCAGCGTGCGCTCGATCGCGACGCGCTCGGCCTGCATCGACGCCGCGCGCGCCACCTCGGAGAGCGAGACCTGGCCCGGCTGCTCGGCGGCCGCGGGCGCGTCGGCCGCCGGCGCCGCCATCGCGGCGCTCGTGCCCGCCAGCGCCGACATGGCCGCGCCGCCCGGCATCATCATGCCGACCGGCACCGACGCCATGTGGGCCCCCTGCATCATCGCCGCGAACCCCTGCGGGGATCCGGCGAGCGCCGCCGCGGGGCCGAGCGCGGCGCGCCGCATGTTGCGCTCGATTTCCCTGATCACGAGCTGCTCGTCCTGCAGGATCACGATCCGCTTGATCATGTTCTCCAGCTCGCGGATGTTGCCCGGCCACTCGTACTCCATGAATTGCTGCCGCAACTCGTCGCTCACCGGGCGTGCCGGACGGTTGTACTTGCGCGAGTACTTCGCCGTGAAGAAGTCGATCAGGTGCGGGATCTCGTCGCGGCGCTCGCGCAGCGCGGGGACCAGGATCTCGATCACCTTGAGCCGGTAATAGAGATCTTCGCGGAACTCCCCCTTCATCAGCATCGCTTCCAGATCGCGATTGGTCGCGGCCACGACGCGCACGTCCACCGAGACGCGCTTGTTGCTGCCAAGCTTGGTGAACTCGTTGTCCTGCAGGACGTGGAGAAGCTTGGCCTGGAGCGCGGCCTTCATCTCGCCGATTTCGTCCATCAGCAGCGTGCCGTTGTCCGCCTGCTCGAACTTGCCGATGCGCGTCATCGCGGCGCCGGTAAACGCTCCCTTCTCGTGCCCGAACAGCTCCGACTCGAGCAGCTCGGAGGGCAGCGCCGCGCAGTTGACCTTGACGAACGGCCGGTTCTTCCGCGTGGAGCGCTGGTGGATGGCGCGCGCGACCAGCTCCTTGCCGACGCCACTCTCTCCGCGGATGAGCACGGTGACGTCGCTGTCCGAGACCTGCTCGATCACCTGCGCGATCCCCCGCATCTTCTCGCTGTTGCCCCAGACCGCGCGATCCTGGTCGTCGCTGATCTGCTGCCTCAGCTCCGTCAGCTCGCTCACGAGGCGGTTCTTCTCGATGGCGTTCTTGATGGCGACGTCGAGCGCGATTTCACCGAGTCCTTCCGGGTCGTCCGGCTTCACCAGAAAATCAGCCGCGCCGAGCCGCACAGCCTCGACGATCGTCGACGCCTGGTTGCGACCCGACAGCATGATGACCTGCGATTCGGGCTTCGACGTCTTCAGCGCGCGCAGCGTGGCAATACCGTCGAGCCCGGGCATCATCACGTCGAGCAGCACCACGTCGGGCGCTTCCTCCGCGCTCTTGACGGCGGCGAGCATCTCGTCGCCGCGCGCATAGCAGCGCGCTTCGTAGCCGCGGAGCGAGAGGAACGTTCGTAAGTACGCCGCGAAGGCCGAGTCATCGTCCACGATCGCTACGTAGGGTCGCTTCACGATTGTCTCCTGTGGGCATTTCGCTACACAATTCCAGCCGAACGGCCGCCGTGATGCATGGAGCGCGCCAGCTCTGCTGGCTCGTACGCCCGGCCGCGACCCAACTTGGACAAAGTCCTGCGCACGCTGAGTGTTGCGACGCATCGCGCACGAACCGCATGAGGAGACGTTCGACACATCTGCGCGGCAATTGGCCCCCAACAGCTCTGGCATCACACTTGATGTTCGGTTGCGCCGTGAGGTGGGACGTGACTCGGCGGGTTCAGGTCGGAATCGCGGCGGCGATGCTCGTCGCGCTGGCGCTCGCAGCGCCGGCCGTCATCGGCGCCCCAAGTGATGAGGTCGCCGGCGGGTCCGATGCGCCGATCACGTCATCCATCATCGACAGGTCTGCGGCAGACATCGCGGACCTGCCGGATGGAGCAGTGATGGTGCTCGCGGGCACCGCGCTGATTGGAGCTGCGGCGGCCGTTCGCAGGGCCGCCTGAGGTTCGGGCCGCGCAAGAGCCGGTCGCGGCGGCGCATGGTCGCCAACCGACGGCTGCGGCACCGAAAACGCGGGCGCTGCCGGGGATATTCCCGGCGCGCCCGACTTTTCCAGAAAGCCGCATTGATACACGTGAACAGACTCGTACGCGTGACGTGGCTCGTCGCCGCGTGCTGGATCGCCGCCGCGGCGATCTCGACCGCCGCCGGCGAGCCCATCCGGGTGCCCGCAGGCGGAGACCTCCAGGCGGCGATCAACCAGGCACGATCCGGCGACCGCGTGCTGCTCGCGCCGGGCGCGACCTACACGGGCAATTTCATTCTCCCGGTGCACGGCGGCGATTCAGCCATCACGATCGCGACCGACGTCGATGACACGCGTGTGCCGGGGCGCGGCAGGCGCATCGCGCCCGAGCACGCGCCGCTGCTCGCCAAGCTGAAGTCACCCAACGGCAACCCGGCGCTGCGCACCGCGGCGGCGGCACGCCACTGGCGGCTCGAGCTCGTCGAAGTGCTGCCGGCGGCCGGCGCGAGCGCGGATCTGATCCAGCTCGGCGACGGCGGGTCGGCGCAACGGGACGCCGCTGCCGTTCCGCGCGACCTCGCGATCGACCGCTGCTACATCCACGGAGACAAGGCCGCCGGACAGAAACGCGGCATCGCGCTCAACAGCGGGCGCACCGCCATCACCGGATCGCACTTCTCTGACTTCAAGCTCTCCGGTGCTGACAGCCAGGCCATCGCCGGTTGGAATGGGACCGGCCCGTATCTGATCGAAAACAACTATCTCGAGGCATCCGGCGAAGGCTTCCTGCTCGGGGGCGCCGACCCCTGGATCGCCGGCCTCGTGCCGGCCGACATCACGTTTCGCCGGAACGTCGTGAGCCGTCCCGTGGCGTGGCGCCAGGAGAAGTGGCAGGTCAAGAACCTGTTCGAGCTGAAGAATGCCCGCCGCGTGCTCGTCGAGCGCAATCTCTTCGAGAACAACTGGAGCGGCGCGCAGTCCGGGTTCGCGATCGTCATCACGCCGCGCAACCAGGACGGGCGCGCCCCATGGAGCACGGTCGAAGACGTCACCTTCCGCGGCAACATCGTCCGCAACGCGGGCGGCGGCGTGAACATCCTTGGTCGCGATAACGAGCGCCCAAGCCGCGTCGCGCGCGGCGTGCGCATCGCCCACTCGATCTTCACGGGCATCGACGCCAAGGCATGGGGTGGATCGGGGATCTTCCTCCAGATCGGCGAGGCGCCGGAAGGAATCGTGGTCGAGCACAACACCGTGATCCACAGCGGCAACGTGATTTCCGTGTACGGCGGCACACGGGAGCGGCCCGCCGCCGTGCGCGGCTTTGTCTTTCGCGACAACCTCCTGCGCCACAATCGCTACGGCGTGCACGGCCAGGACCGGGCCCCAGGCAACGACACGCTCAGCACGTTCTTCCCGAACGCCGTCTTCATCTGCAACGCGCTGGCGGGCGGCCACCAGAAGGACTATCCGGAGGGCAACTGGTTCCCCAGCGAGCAGGAGTTCCGCGCCCAGTTCGTGGGTTTCGACGCTGGTGATTATCGGCTCCGTGAAGAAAGCATGTTCCGCGGTGCCGCATGCGATGGCACCAATGTCGGCGCGGGCGTGGACGAGATCCTCGAAGAAGCAGGGAAGGACCGCGGGCCGCGGAAGGGGCAGTCATCGCCGCGATTGCCCGCGCATGGCTCAATCTCGCGGCTCACATCGTGCGCGGCCTTCCCCGTCACGCGTCCGTGCGGGCCGCGCGGCGGGGTCGGAGGCGGCTTCTAAATGGCGGCAACGGCCACGACGAGCCCGACGCTGCGGGAGTGGGAGCAGGCCGAGATCGTCCGCAGCGACGTGGAGGCGACTCGAACGCCGCGCCTGGAGCTGCGGACGAGCGAGACCAACATTGCGCGATACATGGCGCCGCCCGCCGGCACGCCGTACCCGCTCGAATACGCGTATCACCTGCTCGGCGATGTTCGCGGCCGGCGCGTCCTTGATATCGGGTGCGGATCCGGCATGAACAGCCTGCTGCTCGCCCGCCGCGGCGCCGATGTCGTCGGCGTGGACATCTCCGCCTCGCTCATACAGGTTGCGCGGCAGCGGCTGGCCGCGAACGGCACGACCGGAGCGGCATTCGTCGTCGGTTCGGCGCACGATCTGCCGCTTCCGGATGCCTCGGTGGACGTGGTCTTCGGCATCGCGATCCTGCACCACCTCGATCTGGACCTTGTCTCGCGCGAGGTGGCACGCGTCCTTCATCGCGGCGGGCGCGCCATCTTCCAGGAACCGGTCCGGAACTCCCGCACGGTTCGGGCGCTTCGACGACTGGTGCCGTACCGGGCGGCGGACATCTCCCCCTTCGAGCGCCCGCTCACCGACCCGGAACTCGCCCGGTTCAGCGCGCCGTTTGCGTCGGTGCGCCGGCGGGCGTTCCTGCTGCCGCACGTCAGCATCGCGCAGGTGCTGCCGCCGGCCCGGCGCTACGTGGATGCGTGTTATCGCGCGGACGCGGCGCTGCTGCGCCGCTGCCCGCGCCTCGCGACACACGCCGGGATCAGGGTCCTCGAACTCACGCGTTAAAAGAAAAAAAGAGATGACCCTCAAGCAGCTGAAGATCTCAGCCCTGAGATTCTCCAAGCGGCTTGGCGTCTTCAACGTCATCAAGAACAGCGAGTGGCGCCGCCGGCGCCTGTTGATTCTCTGCTACCACGGCGTGTCGCTCGACGACGAGCACAGGTGGAACCCCTCGCTCTACATGAACCCTGCGGATCTGCACCGCCGCTTCGAGGCGCTCCGCGAGGGAGACTTCCAGGTACTGCCCCTCGCCGATGCCGTCAGCCGGCTGTACGCGCGCGATCTGCCTCCGCGCAGCGTGGCCATCACATTCGACGACGGGTACTACGACTTCTATGAAGAAGGATGGCCGCTCCTGCGGGAGTTTGGCTATCCCGCCACCGTTTACCTCACCACGCTGCGGTGCGACAGGAACCTGCCGATCTTCAACCTGGCGGCCTCGTACATGCTCTGGAAGCGGCGCGGGTCCGTGCACGAGACGCCGTCGCTCGGCATCGGGCCGCTGGACCTGCGGACTGCCGGCTCCCGCCTCCAGGCCTGGCGCAAGGTCATGACGCTCGCCGGCGGGCTGAACCCGGAAGGCAAGCGGTCGCTTGCCCGCGCGCTGGCCGCCGACATCGGCGCGGACTACGACGCCATTGAGGCCCGGCGCCTGCTGAGCATCATGACGCCCGCCGAGGTCTCGGCGCTCGCGGCGCAGGGGCTCGACGTGCAGCTCCACACGCACCGGCACCGCACCCCGCGCGAGCGCGCGCTGTTCGACGATGAGATTGCGAGGAACCGCCAGCGGATTACCGAGATGACGGGCCGGATCCCGACGCACTTCTGCTATCCGAGCGGGGTCTACGACAGGCGCCTGCTTCCGTGGCTCTCCGATCTGAGCGTGACGTCCGCCACGACCTGCGATTCGGGCTTCGCGACGCCGGAGACCCACGCGCTGCTGCTGCCGCGCCTGGTCGATCATGGGGGGCTCGCTCCTGTCGAGTTCGAAGGGTGGCTCACGGGCGCGGCGGCGCTGACGGCGCGCAAGCGGGATCTCAAAGACGTGATCGCGTGACGGTCCTGTAAGAGCACATCGGCCTCAGCCGTATCGACTTCTTTCAATATCCGGCCCGAATAACGCAATTGGCGCGTCCGCGCCGCGGTGCGTGCGCGCGGTACTCGCCTTGCGGCATTCGAGGTGACGCGCGCAGGTAGCGCGCGCATCAACGAAGCAACCACAAAGCTCTAACGAGGTTCCCATGGGCCGTCGGTTTCCGACCGCAGTCCTTCTTCTACTCGTGTGTACGATCGGCGCGTTCGCCGGTACCGCGAGCGCGCAAACCCGTCTTCGCGTCGCCAGCTGGAATGTTCATCACGGCACGGACGTGAACGCCGTCTACAAGGTGAAGGAGCAGGCCGCGTTCCTGGCGGGCCTCGATCCGGACGTTGTCGCCTTGCAGGAAGTTGAGCGATACACCGGCTGGGGCAACGAGGATCAGGCCGTCGTCTTCAAGCGCGCGCTCGAAGCCGCCACCGGGTTCACGTGGTACACGCACTTCTCCAATCACAGCGGCAGCACGGGTACGGGACAGCAGGGCAACCTGATTCTGAGCCGGTTTCCGTTCACGCACACGGACCAGAAAAGCCTGCCGTACACCCGCGCGCTGACGATCGCGAAGATGAACGTCAACGGCCGGAGCCTGTTGTTCTTCAACGTGCACCTCTCGCCCTACAGCTCGAAGGCGAACGAGCGGGTGACGCAGCTGGCCGAGGTGTCCTACTACCTGACGGTCTACGGCAGCTACGACCGGTTCATCCTTGGCGACTTCAACGCGGGCGAGGGTGTGGCCGAACTCGACCCGATGCGTCACTGGTACCGCGACCAGTGGACGACGGCGTCCGCGGTGGGGAAGGCATTCGGGACGAGTGCGACGAGGCCGAGCGGCTCGCGGATTGACTACATCTTCTTCGGCAAGTACCTGCGGTCGTGGCTCGCCCTGCAGTCGGCGGACGTCTTCGAGACGGCGCTCTCTGACCATTACGCGCTGGTCGTCGAGTACACCGTCAGCTAGATCGCCGAAGTGCGGAGCCCGCGCGGCCGCCCGGGCTGCCCGCTGGGCCGGCGAAGACGATCAGCTGAGCGGAAGTTCGATCACGCCGCCGGTCTTCCGGCGCTCGCCGTGGGGCGCCATCAACCGGCCGCCGTGCATTTCGATCACGCGTCGTGCCAGCGGCAGCGTGAGGCCACATCCGCCGCGCCACTCATCGAAGGGGCCGAGCGCGTCGGCGGAGGCGCCCTTCAGGGCGTCCGCGACCGGGCGGGCGCCCAGCGCGATCCACGCGGCCCGCCCCCCGTTTTTCGGCCGTGTCTCGGCGGTGATGAGCAGGTCGGTGCCGTCGATGATTTCCCGGCGCAGCGCGTAGACGATCGCTTCAATCGACCGCCTGAGCCGGCTGGCATCGCCGCTGGCCACAAGGCCCTCGGCGACTGGCCCGACGCGCACGGCGCTCTGGCCGTCTTCGGTCGGCGGCCCCTCGAGCGCCTTCAGGATCTCGCCAAGATCGGCGGAGTCGCCGGCGAGCGATTGGCGGCCGTCGTACAATTGCCCCAGTTCGCTCATCTCCCCGATGAGCGCAGAGAGCCGGCCGCAGGATTTCTCCGCTTCTGCGAGCAGCTTGCGCTGCGGATCTGCGACCGGACCGGCGCGCTCGCGCAGGATCATCCGCAAGTAGCCGGAGACCACGGTGACCGGCGTCCGGAACTCATGAACGGCCAGCGACAGCAGTTTCGGCCAGTTTGGAACCGTTTCCCCCACGCCGTCATCTTAATATAGTGAGCGAGGGCGGCCTTGCCGCGTGCCGCCAGGGAAGGACGGAATGCTGATCCGCCGTGCGCCGGACGTGCGCAGCTCGCAGATTACCGGGGAGCGCCTGTATCTCAGCCGCCGGGAGTTCATCAAGACGGCGGGCGCCGCCCTGGGAGTGGCGAGCGGGGCGCTGGCGGTGGGCAGCGGGGTGGTGGGAGCCCAATCCGCGATCCCGCACTACCGCAAGCTGCCGTTCGGTCCGTTCCACACCGACGAGGGGCTGAATTCGTTCGAGGAAATCACCACCTACAACAATTTCTACGAGTTCGGGAGCGACAAGAGCGATCCCGCGCGGTACGCGGCACGGCTCAAGACACGGCCGTGGACCGTCAAGGTGGACGGCCTCTGTGGGAAACCTGGCGACTACGATCTCGACGATCTGGTCAGGCCCGCGACGCTCGAGGAGCGCGTCTATCGGCTCCGGTGCGTCGAGGCATGGTCGATGGTGATCCCGTGGATCGGCGTGCCGCTGGCGGGTCTGATCAAGCGGTTCGAGCCGGCGCCCGCGGCGAGGTTCGTGGAATTCACGACGCTCCTGCGCCCCTCGGAGATGCGGGGGCAGCAGACCGACATTCTGGCGTGGCCGTACGTGGAAGGCCTGCGTCTGGACGAGGCGACGCATCCGCTGACCATCCTGGCGGCCGGGTTGTACGGCAGGACGCTGCTCAACCAGAACGGGGCTCCGCTGCGGCTGGTCGTGCCTTGGAAGTACGGGTTCAAGAGCATCAAGTCCATCGTGCGTATCCGGTTCGTCGGCAAGCAGCCGGTGAACACGTGGCAGCGCATGGCGCCGCACGAGTACGGCTTCTACTCGAACGTCAACCCGGACGTGGATCATCCGCGATGGAGCCAGCGGCGAGAGCGCCGGATCGGCGAGTTCTTCCGCCGGCCGACGGCGATGTTCAACGGTTACGCGGAGCAGGTCGCCAGCATGTACGCCGGGATGGATCTCAAGAAGCATTACTAGGGGTCAGATCCAGAATTCTCACATTTTTCTAGACCTGGCCCCTTCCATGCGACGCATCACGCCGTTTGTTTTCGCGCTCGGCCTGGGACCCCTCGCGTACGTGATCGTGCTGGCGAGACCGTGACGCTTTTGACTGGGCGCTGGACGCTTCGGTTCCTGCTCGTCACGCTGGCCATCACGCCCGGCCGGCGGCTGTTCCGGTGGTACGAGGTCATCCAGCTCCGGCGCATGCTGGGGCTGTTTGCGTTCTTCTACGCGTCGCTCCACTTGGCCACCTATCTCGCGCTCGATCAATTCTTCGACTGGCGGACCATCGTTGAGGACGTGACGAAGCGGCCGTTCATCATGGCGGGGCTGGGGGCGTTTGCCCTCGTCACGCCGCTGGCGCTGACGTCGACGCGCGGTTGGATTCGCCGCCTGGGGCGGAACTGGGCGCGGCTGCACATGCTGATCTACCCGGCCGCGGTGTTGGGCGTCGTGCACTTCGTGTGGAAGGTCAAGTCCGACTACAGCTCGCCCACGCGGTATGCCCTGATTCTCGCGATGCTGCTCCTGGTGCGGCTGGTGATTGGGGTCAGATCCAGAATTCGCACTTTCTTCGTGGGCCGGCACCTTAGTGCCGGCCCACGAAGAAAGTGCGAATTCTGGATCTGACCCCCAATCACCCTGGGCCGTCCGGCGCCCCAGGCGCCCGTTCACCCCTCGGAATCGCCCACCCGGCCAAAACTGCGCACAAATGCGCGGGATCGCCGGTATTCTCAGAGGGATTCTGGGGAGGAGTATGCACAAGCCGATTAAGTACGCCGAAAAGGGGCTGACCTACGTCGCCCGAGCGGCGTGGGGCGTCTTCGACACGCTCAATAGCATCAAGCCGAACGCGTCCTTCACGCCCGCCTGGTCAGACCAGCCGCTGCTCAAGTCGCACCAGAAGGTCAAGCCGCCGCTCGGCTGGCCGCGCGAAACCGATTCGCTCTGCCCGGTCTGCGTCCGCGAGGCGCGGCAGGAAATCATCGACGGAAAGCGCGACTACCGCGTGCTCCTCACCGAGAAGATCGGTGAGATCAAGGCCCAGATCATCGAGCGCGACGGCCGGATCCTCATGGTCAAGGATTGCCCGCTGCACGGGCACTTCGAAGACGTCATGGCGATCGACCCCGCGTTCTTCAAGCACCTCGAAGAGGTGTTCCCGGGCAGCGACATCCGGGCTCACGCCGACGAGAAGCTCCACAACCACGGCAGCAGCACGATCAAGTACGGCCGCGGCGCGGTGCTCACGATCGACCTGACCAACCGCTGCAACATGATGTGCGACCCGTGCTTCATGGACGCCAACCAGGTGGGGTTCGTCCACGAGCTGTCGTGGGGGGACATCAAGACGCTGCTCGACAACGCGATTTCCCTGAAGCCGCGCCGGCAGTTGTCCGTCCAGTTCTCGGGCGGCGAGCCGACGCTGTCTCCCTTTTTCCTCGACGCCGTACGGTACTGCAAGAAGGTCGGTTACAACAGCGTCCAGGCCGCGACCAACGGCATCGAGTTCGCCAAGAGCCCCGAGTTCTGCAAGGCCGCGGCTGAAGCGGGCCTCCGCTACGTCTACCTGCAGTTCGACGGCATCGGCAACGCGGCCAACTCGCACCGCCTCGTCGGCAACCTGTTCGACGTCAAGCTGCGCGCGATCGAGAACCTCTGGAAGGCCGGCGTCGACATCGTCCCGGTGACCACCATCGTCAACGGCATCAACAACGAGCAGGTCGGCCGCATCGTCCAGTTCGCGCTCGACAACCCGAAGAAGATCAACTTCCTGTCGTTCCAGCCGGTGTCGTTCACCGGGCGCGACGATGAGGTGACGCCGGAGCGCCGCGCGGCGCAGCGCTACACGCTGTCGCACCTGGCGCACGACGTGAAGAACCAGACCGGCCTCGGCGAGCCGGTGCGCGACTGGTTCCCGATCTCCTTCATGGGCACGTTCACCGACTGGGCGGACCTGGTGCACGGCCCCTCGGCGGAGTGGGGGAACCTGACGTGCGGTTGCCACCCGAACTGCGGCGTCGGCATGGCCGTCATGATCGACAAGGAAACCAAGGAGGCCGTTCCGGTCACCGCGTTCCTTCACGCCGATCAGCTCGCGAAGGACCTGCGCAAGGTGAACGACGCCGCGCGGGGCAGGTTCCTGTCGATGGCCGGCATGGCGCTGGCGCTGATGAAGAACTACGATCCGTTCAAGGCGCCGACGCACTTCAAGATCGCGGACCTGATGAAGAAGTTCGACAAGACGTTCGGCGCCACCGGCAGGGACTACGGCCGCGTGGACGGCGAGCGGACCGAGGCGGACATCGCCGTGCGCCGCGCGGACCGGTGGAACTTCCTGTTCATCGCGGGCATGTGGTTCCAGGACCTGTTCAACTACGACTTCCGGCGGACGGAGCGCTGCATCATCCCCTATGCGACGCAGGAAGGGGAAATCTCCTTCTGCGCGTACAACACGGGGATCGGCTGGCGCAACATCATCGAGAAGATGCACATGACAGCCACGCTCGCCAAGTGGTACGAGGAGCACGGGCGTCACGAGATCTTCGCCGGCGGCAGGAAGGTGAACCTGCAGTCGACCGAGCACAACCTCGTGCTCGACGAGGCGGCGGTTGCCGCCGGACGCCAGACCGATCTGGATGAAGCCGGCATCGCCAGGAACGCACGCGAGGAAAAGCTCCGCGCGCGCGACGAGTCGAGGAAGAAGCAGCAGGAAAACGAGCGCATGGCGCAGCTGTACCGGCAGTACGTGCTCAAGGAGGAGCCGGCCGCGCCCACCCTGCAGATCCAGGGTCTGGGGAACAAGAAGGACACGGCACAGATCCACTGACGCGTCAGTCGCGCCGGAGATACACTAGGGCCGGCTGGGGACACCCCAGCCGGCCTTTCCTTTTTCCGGCACGCGCATATGACAGGCGAAGTCGTCGCGACACGCAACCGGTACATCCGCCTGCGCGGTCTCCTGCGACACGCCGCCGTCTGGACCGCCGCCGTCGCGCTGATCGCAATGACGATGGGCCTGACGAGCGCGGGCCGGGCCGACGCGCAGCAGTCGCCGCCGCCGATCGTCGACGGGCATCTGCACACGCTGAGCGCGGCCGACCAGGGGCCCCCGCCGATGGGATCCTGCCCCGACGGGCTGATGCAGCAGGCGCTGGACATTCTGCGCCGGCGCAACATCGCCGGCGTGGCCAGCGGCCCGCTCGTGGGCAAGTACGCCGCCGCCGCGACCGGCGTCCATCACATAGAGGCCTGGCCGATGATCGACGACCGGCTGAACGGAGCGAAGTGATGCGGATTGGGATTCTCGGGAGCGGTGAAGTGGGGCGCACGCTGGGGCGCGCGTTCATCGCCTGCGGCCACGAGGTGAAGCTCGGATCGCGCGAGGCGGGCAACCCGAAGGTCAAGGAGTGGGTGGGGAAGACGGGCGCGCATGCCTCGGGCGGCACCTTCGAGGAGGTCGCAAAGTTCGGCGAGATCATCGTGCTCGCCACGCTCTGGGCCGGAACCGAGAATGCGCTGCGGCTGGCGGGCGCGGCCAACCTCGCGGGCAAGGTCGTGATCGACGCCACCAACCCGCTGGACTTCACCACGACGCCGCCGCGGCTCGCCGTCGGCTGCACCGACTCGGCGGGCGAGCAGGTGCAGCGGTGGCTGACGACCGCGCGCGTGGTCAAGGCGTTCAACATGATCGGCAGCGCCCACATGTTCAGGCCGGAATTCCCCGGGGGGCCGCCCGACATGTTCATCTGCGGGAACGACCAGTCGGCCAAGCAGGCCGTGTCGCGGATTCTGAATGAATTCGGCTGGGAAGTGATCGATCTCGGCCGGATCGAAGCGTCGCGCCACCTCGAGTGCCTCGCGATGCTGTGGATCACGTACGGGTTCCGCCACAAGTCCTGGAATCACGCCTTCCGGCTGCTTCGGAAGTAGCCGTCAGGCCGCGGGAGGTACGACGATCGCCGGCGCGCGACGGGTGGCATCGCGGTACCGCGACGCGATCCGCCGTGCCACGGCGGCGGCACTTCCCGCGCGGACCGCGGCGACGATGGATCCGCCGAACCCGCCGCCCGTCAGCCTGGCGCCGTACACTCCGGGTTCGTCCCACGCCAGCTCCACCAGCCTGTCGACGTCCGGCACGGAGACCTCGAAATCATCCCGCATCGAGGCGTGCGAGGCGTTGAACAGCGTGCCCACGCGTTCGACGTCGCCGTTCTTCAACGCGGTCACCGCCTCCAGCACCCGCGCGTTCTCCGTCACGACGTGCCGCGCGCGCGCGCCGAGCGGCGCCGGAAGCCCATCGATTCGCGCGAGGTCTTCGATCCCGCAGTCCCGCAGCTGCCGCACGCCCAGCCGCGCGGCGGCTTCCTCGCATTCGGCGCGGCGCGTCCGGTAATCGCCCGCCGCGTGCCGGTGCGCCACGCCCGAGTGAATGACGACGAGCGCGAGCGATTCCGGCAGCGGGATGCGCTCGTGCTGCAGCGTCCGGGCATCCAGGAAGAGCGCGGTGCGCTCGTCGGCAAGCGCTGCGGCCATCTGGTCCATGATGCCGACCGGCGCGCCCACGAACTCGTTTTCCGCGCGCCGTCCGAGCCGCACGAGCGTCACATCGTCGAGCGGGAGACGAAAGGCGTCGCGAAACGCACGCAGCAGCGCCATCTCCAGCGCCGCGCTCGACGACAGGCCGGCGCCGATCGGGACGCTGGATGCGATCGAGATGTCGCAACCTCCACACCGATGACCGCTGTCGCGCAGGACGCGCGTCACGCCCTGCACGAAGTCGATCCAACCGCCGGCCGCGCGGTCTTCGCCGAGGATGTACGCCTGCCGGCGCCCTTCGTCCATTGCACCGCTTGTGGCCCGCACCGTGTCGTCCCCGCGCGGGCGCACCTCCACGCGCGTGCGCTGCGGAATCGCGACGGGCAGCACGAAGCCGCCGCTGTAGTCCGTGTGCTCGCCGATCAGGTTCACACGGCCCGCCGCTTCGCCAACGAACGCGGATCGCCTCATACACGGGTAGAATATCGCGGCATATGCGCATCCACGGTCACCTTGCGCTCGTCATGCTGCTCGGTGCCAGTGCCGCTCCGGCACAGGAGCCGCCACAGCTTTCCGCGCTGAGTCTCGCGTTGCAGCGGTTGGCCGAGAAGATCAACCCGTCAGTCGTGCAGGTATTCGCCGCTTCGTATTCCACACCCGACCGCGAATCCGACCAGAGCACGCTGCTCACCACGCAGCGCACGAGCGGCTCCGGGGTCATCCTCGATCCGGACGGCTACATCGTGACGAACGCCCACGTCGTCGCGGGTGCGATTCGGGTGCAGGTGGAACTCCCGGTCACGGCCGGGGACTCCCGTGACGTGCCGCGACGCTCGGTGCTCAGGCCCACGGGCCGCACCGTCGGCGCGCGCGTCGTCGCCATCGATGATGAAACGGATCTCGCGGTGCTCAAGGTGGACGTGAAGGGCCTGCCCGCGCTGATGTTCGGGGATTCCGACGCGCTGAAGCCGGGGCAGATCGTCATGGCGTTCGGCAGCCCCCTGGGGCTGGCGGCCTCGGTGTCGATGGGGGTGGTGAGCGCGGTGGCGCGGCAGCTCGAGCCGGAAGACCCGATGGTCTACATCCAGACCGACGCGCCGATCAATCCAGGCAGCAGCGGCGGGCCGCTGGTCGACACCGACGGGCGGGTCGTGGGCGTCAACACGCTCATCTACTCGCAGTCCGGCGGCAACGAAGGCATTGGCTTCGCCGCGCCGAGCAACATCGTTCGGAACGTCTTCGAGCAGATCCGCGCCACCGGCCGCGTGCGGCGCGGGGAGATCGCCGTCGACACGCAGACGATTACTCCGGTCATGGCGGAGGGGCTCGGACTGGCGCAGGACTGGGGCGTCATCGTCGCGCACGTCGATCCCGCCGGGTCGGGCGCGCGCGCGGGCCTGCAGGTGGGAGACATCGTGACGTCGCTCGACGGCAAGGCCATGGAAAACGGGCGGCAGTTCCGCGTGAACTTCTACACGCGTGGCGTCGGCGACGTCGTGACGCTCCAGGTGCTGCGAGGGGAGCGGCGGTTGACGCTCCGCGTGCCGGTCGCCGAGCGGGCTGACGACCCGATGCGCTTTGCGGGCATGGTCCGGCCGGAAGACCACCTGGTGGCGAAGCTGGGCATCCTGGGGCTGAACATGGATGAACGAATCGCGGGGATGCTTCCAGGCCTGCTGCACCCCGAAGGTGTCGTGGTCGCTGCGGCTGCCGCCGATGCGCCGATCTCTCGGCAGGGCGCGCTCCATCCGGGCGACGTCGTCCACGCGCTGAACGGCCGCGCGGTGACGTCACTCACCGGCCTGCGCGCCGCGCTCACGGCGCTCAAGCCCGGGGCGCCGGCCGTGCTGCAGATCGAACGGGACGGGCGGCTGATGTATCTGGCGTTCGCGCTCGAGTGACGGTTCTGCGGTGAAACGGCTTCAGAGATCTCTCTTCGAGTACGCCACAAACGCCACCGCCGCAAACACGGCAGCCACGCCGACCAGCAGCGATACGTCACCGGCCCACCGGGTGCCCATTCCCGACACAATGCCGATCGGCTGGTAGTAGTGAAACGGCGAGAGCGGCGCGTACGGACGGATGCGGGGGTTGATCTCGGCGAGAACGTTGAGCAGGTACAGCGCGAGGACGACGATCGCGACGCCGCCCGCCGCGGCGCCGCGGCGCTTGGCAAGCGACGCGACGGCGAGGGCGAGTGCGCCTGCAGCCCACGCGACCGCGACGAGGTTCGTGGCGAGCTTTGCGACCACCGCGGCTCGCAGGCTCGCCCCCGGCGGCGCCAGCATCTGGAGCGAGGACCAGGAGGCGGCCACCATCAGCGAGGCGATGATCGAGGTGGTCAGCAGCAGCATCAGCAACGATCGCGTGACGAGGTGACCGCGGCGGATCGGGCGTGCCAGCACGAGGTCCACGACGCCCGACTCGACGTCGGCCGCCGGCTCGCTTGCCACGACGATCGCCAGGCCGACCATCACGATGATCACCACCGGGTGGAAGTAGCCGAACGCGACCATGCTGCCGAAGGAGGAAAACACCCCTCCCATGAGCTGCTGGGCCATCGGCGGGAGGAGCGCGACGACCTGTGAGAAGCCCCCCTGCTGGTGCAGGTACCCGGCGGCAAGCACCACGAGGACCTGGAACGCTGCGAGGACCGCTGCCAGAGCCATGAGCAGCGCGCGGGCGCGGCGAAACGATCGGTGAAGGAGCGCCAGCAGCACTACGGGCGCTCCTCGTAGAGACCCAGGATGTAGTCCTCGAGCCTGAAGTTCTCGATCTGCACGTCCGCGATCTGTGCCCCTTCCACGGCTCCGAGGACGGGGCCCAGTTCGCCGCGCACTTCCAGGCGCCACTCGCGATCGGATACCTGTAGTACCACGACACCGGGCAGCGCCGGCGGGGAAGGCGCCGCGCCGGCGAAGGTCACGCGCACGCGGCGCGGGAAGTCCCGGCGGATCTCGTCGATGCTGGCGAGCTTCACGAGGCGGCCCGACGCCACGAGCGCGATGCGATCGCACAACCGCTCGACCTCCGAGAGCACGTGCGACGAGAGAAACACGGTGTGCCCGGCGGCGCGCAGGTCGGCGACCGTTTCTGAGAACGCCTCGATCATCAGCGGATCGAGCCCCGCTGTCGGCTCATCGAGAATGACGATCGGCGGCCGCCGCACGAGCGCCTGAACCAGGCCGACCTTCTGTTTCATTCCGTGCGAGAGCTGCACGAGCCGGCGGTCGAGCACCGCGTCGGTCAGGCCAAAACGCCGCTGCAGCGTGTCGAGCCAGGCCACGTCGAGCGGTTGCGGCACCAGGCTGGCGAGAAAAGCGATGAGCTGCCGCGCCGTCGCGTCCGGGTACACCGGCATCTCGCCGGGCAGGTATCCGACGCTCGCGCGTGCCGCCAGGCTGTTGCGGCGGCAGTCATGGCCATTGAGGAGCGCGCGCCCGCGAGTCGGGCGCAGCAGATCGAGCAACAGTCGGATCGTGGTGGTCTTGCCGGCGCCGTTCGCGCCGAGAAAGCCGAAGATCTCGCCGCGCCCGACTTCGAGCGTCAACCCCTCGAGCGCCCGCACGCGCCCGAAGTGCTTGGTGAGATCGACGGCCTGGACGGCGATGTCGGTCATGCAGCGCTATCCGCCGCGGGTGTGCATCTCCAGGTGCGCGTTGCGCTTGAGGGCGGCAAGCGGAATCAGCACGTCACGGCGCTTCGCCGTGCGGCGCTCCTCGGCGCCACGATCGGTACGCCACTTCCACACGGTCTCGATGATCTGGCGCAGGTCATCGCGCGTTGCGCCGGCGCGTAGCGGGCCGCGGAGGTCCGTCCCGCTCAACGCGTACAGGCACAGCAGCCAGACGCCATCCGCGGTGACGCGGCTGCGGTCGCAGGTGCGGCAGAACGGCTCGGTGGTGGAGGCGATGATGCCGAAGACCGTGCCGTCCGACAGGCGGAACCGCGACGCGGGCGCCGAGGATTCCTCCTCCACGGGCGCGGCCGGGCCGTAGCGCCGCTCGACGATCTCGAGCATCTCGCGTCGCGACACCACCTGGTCCATCGTCCAGTGCGTGGCGCCCCCCACGTCCATGTACTCGATGAACCGGATCTCCGACCCGATCCCGCGCGCGTATTCCAGCAGCGGCGCCATCTCGTCATCGTTCAGGCCGCGGATGACGACGGTGTCGAGCTTCGGCGGTGGGAAGCCGGCGGCGAGCGCGGCGTCGATGCCGGCCAGCGAGGCCGCGAGCCCATCGACGCCGGAAATCTGCAGGTAGCGTTCCCGCCTGAGCGTATCGAGGCTGACGGTCAGCCGGTGCAGCCCCGCCGCGCGGAGCGCGGCCGCCTGCGCGGCCAGCAGCACGCCGTTGGTGGTGAGCGCCAAGTCGGCCAGCGCCGGTCGCGCGGCAAGGGCTTCGATCAGCGCGGGAAGGTTCCGCCGCAGCAGCGGCTCTCCACCGGTGAGGCGCACGCGATCCACGCCGGCGTCGGTGAACGCGTCGGTGATGCGTACCATCTCGTCATAGTTCAGCACGTGCTCGCGCGGCAGCCAGACGTAGTCTTCCTCCGGCATGCAGTACTGGCAGCGAAGGTTGCAGCGGTCGGTCACCGAGAGCCGCAGGCTGCGCAGCGGGCGTCCAAGGGAGTCGCGGAGCATGGGCGTACACCTCAATTATAATCGGCGTCCGGAGGCTCCTTTCATGCGCGATGTCCGTCCCGTGATGATTGCCGCCGCGGTGCTGTGCGCCTGTGCCGCTCCGCTTGTCGGCAGTGCGCAGAAACAGAAGCCCGCGGCGTCGAAGGCCGCGGCGAAGCCGGCGAACGCGGATCCGCGGCTCGACCGGCTGAAGCAGGAGGCCGCGGCGGAGGTCGACGCCCGCGCCGACCTCGCCCAGCAGATGGTGGACTCCATCTTCAGCTTCGGAGAGCTGGGCTTCCAGGAGGTTGAGACGCACCGCTACCTCGTGGACATCCTCAAGAAGAACGGGTTCACCGTGGAGGAGGGGATTGCCGGCGTGCCGACCGCCTTCATGGCGACGTGGGGCTCCGGCAAGCCGGTCATCGCGCTCGGGTCCGACATCGACGGCATCCCGCAATCCTCGCAGAAGCCCGGCGTCGCCTATCACGACCCGCTCGTCGAAGGCGCGCCCGGTCACGGCGAAGGGCACAACTCCGGCCAGGCGCTCAACCTCGTCGCGGCGATCGCGGTGAAGAAGCTGATGGAGCGCGACGGGATCAAAGGCACGATCAGGATCTGGCCCGGCACGGCCGAGGAGCTCGTGGGCACGAAGGCCTACTTCGTGCGCGACGGCTACTTCAAGGATGTCGACGTGGCGCTCTTCACGCACGTCGGCAATAACCTCGGCGTCTCCTGGGGACAGCGCGACGGCAACGGCCTCGTCTCCGTCGAGTACACGTTCGTCGGCGAGACGGCCCACAGCGCCGGCGCGCCCTGGCGCGGCCGCAGCGCGCTTGACGCCGTGGAGCTGATGAACGCGGGCTGGAACTACCGCCGCGAGCACCTGCGCCTCCAGCAGCGCTCGCACTACGTGATCCGCAACGGCGGCGATCAGCCCAACGTCGTCCCGCGCACGGCCTCCGTCTGGTACTACTTCCGCGAGACGACGTATCCGCGCATCAAGGAGATGTGGGCGATCGGCGATCGCATCGCGCAGGGAGCGGCGATGATGACCGACACCACCCTCCAGCCGTCGCGCGTGCTCGGCTCCGCCTGGCCGCAGCACTTCAACAAGGTCGTGGCGGAGACCACTTACGCCAACATCCAGAAGGTCGGGCTGCCGCAGTGGAGTGAGGACGATCAGAAGCTGGCCAGGGCGTTGCAGAAGGAGTTGAAGACGGCGGAACGCGGCCTGGACACCGAGTTGAGCAAGCTGACCGGCCCCGTGCCCGATGAAGACAACCGGGGCGGTGGCTCGGACGACATCGGGGACGTGTCATGGGTCGTGCCGACCGTCACGCTCCGCTTCCCGTCGAACATTCCCGGCTTGCCCGGGCACAACTGGGCGAATGCCATCGCGATGGCGACGCCGATCGCGCACAAGGGAGTCGTCGCGGGCGCGAAGGTCCAGGCCATGACCATGCTGGACCTGCTGCTGACGCCGGACCTGGTGGCGCAGGCGTGGGACTATTACCGGAACGTTCAGACCAGCGACCAGAAGTACGAACCGCTCGTCCGCCCGCAGGACAGACCGGCGATCGACTTGAACAAGGAGATCATGGACCGCTACCGGCCGGCGATGAAGAAGTACTACTATGACGCAACGAAGTACAAGACGTACCTGGAGCAGCTGGGGATCGGATACCCGACGGTCAGATAGATAATTGATAAGATGATCCTGTGATTCGCCCGTATCGCGGCATCACGCCGGCCATCGACCCCTCCGCGTTCATCGACGAAAGCGCCCAGATCATCGGGGACGTCGCGATCGGCGCGGAGAGCTCCGTCTGGATGAACTGCGTGGTTCGCGGCGACGTGAACATCGTCCGCATTGGCCGCCGCACCAACCTGCAGGACGGCACGATCGTCCACGTCATGCGCGGCACGCACGAGACGCACCTTCACGACGAGGTCACCGTCGGGCACGGCGTCATCCTCCACGGCTGCGTGATCGAGGATCGGTGCCTGATCGGCATGGGCGCGATCCTGCTCAATGGCGCCACCGTCGGCCACGACTCGATCGTGGCGGCCGGCTCGCTGGTGACCGAGGGGACGGCGGTCCCGCCGCACTCGCTCGTGGTCGGCAGCCCGGCGAGAGTGCGGAGGCCGCTGACCGAGCAGGAGGTCGCGTCGATCCGGGACTACGCGCGGCGCTACGTCGGCTACCGGATGGACTACATGCCGGAGCGCACCGCCAGGCGCGGCGCCGGAGGGGAGTGCCCCGAAGGGGCGCCGCCGCAGCGCTAAGCAATGGACCGACGCACCCAGCCCGCGCGCGGCATGCGCGACTTCCTTCCGGACGATATCCGCAGGCGCGAGCACGTGATCGGCGTCATCACGCGCGTGTACCGCGCGTACGGATTCGAGCCGCTCGAGACCCCCGCCGTCGAGAACATCGACACGTTGCTCGGGAAGTACGGCGAGGAAGGCAACAAGCTCATTTTCAAGATCCTGAAGCGCGGGGAGGGAGAATCGAGCGGTGTCGCCGACCTCGCGCTGCGCTACGACCTGACGGTCCCGCTCGCCCGCGTCGTCGCCGAGCACCGGGGCAAGCTGCCGAAGTTCTTCAAGCGGTACCAGATTCAGCCGGTCTGGCGCGCGGATCGCCCGGCGCGCGGGCGCTTTCGCGAGTTTTACCAGTGCGACGTCGACGTCGTCGGATCGACGTCGATGGTCGTCGAAGCGGAATTGTGCGCCGCCGTCGCCGACGTGCTGCGGGAGCTGGGTTTCCGCGAGTTCGTGATCCGGTTGAACCACCGCCGGCTGCTGCGAGGCATGCTCGACGCGTTCGGCATCGCCGAACCACAACACGAGCAGGCGCTGATCGCGGTGGACAAGCTGGACAAGGTGGGACGCGAAGGGGTCGCCGCGGAATTCGCGACGCGTGGAATCCCGGCCGCCGCAGGCGGGCGGCTGCTCGACACGTTCGAGGCCATCGCAGCGCTTCGCGGGAGCGTGCGGGAGGCGCGTCCCTTCAACCAGCGGGCGGTGGAGACGTTGAGCGCCGGCGTGGGAGACGGCGCCTCGCGCGCCCTCGCGGAGCTCGCGGAGATCGTCGCGCTGTCGGCGGGCACGAGCGCGGGCGATTACCTCGCGATCGATCCCAGCCTCGCGCGCGGCCTGTCGTACTACACGGGTGCGATTTTCGAGATTGCCGTCGGGGACCTCGCCGGCAGCCTCGGCGGGGGAGGGCGTTACGACGGCCTGGTCGGCATGTTCCTGGGAGAGGACGTTCCCGCCTGCGGGTTTTCGCTCGGCCTCGAGCGCATCCTCGTCGTGATGACCGAGCGCAAGATGTTCCCGCCGGCCGTGACGCGCGGCGCCGCCGATGTGCTCGTCACGCTCTTCGAAGGGGAGCCCCCCGCCGACGCGCTCGCCGTCGCCGCCATGCTGCGGCAGGCGGGATTGCGCGTGGACGTGTACCCGGAGGCGGACAAGATTGGCAAGCAATTGAAGCTGGCCTCCGCGCGCGGCATCCGCTTCGCCGCCATCGTCGGCGAATCGGAGCGCCAGGCGGACAGCGTTACCATTAAAGATCTGACGGCAGGGGGCCAGCAGACGATGTCGCGCGCGCGCGCCGCGTCATACGTGTCGGCGCTCCTGAATCCCGAACCGTGAATGCGATGGCGGAACCGCTAGGCGACACCTACCGTACCCACACATGCGGCGAGCTGCGTCCCGAGCACGCCGGCAGGGACGTGATCCTGCTCGGGTGGGCGCACCGCGTCCGCGATCTCGGCTCGCTCGTGTTCATCGACGTGAGGGACCGGTACGGGGTCACGCAAGTCGTCGCGCGCAATGCCATTGCAGAGGTGGCAAAACGCGTGCGCGGAGAGTTCGTCATCGCGGTGACAGGAACCGTCGAGCAGCGCGCGGCCGAGGCGGTGAACCCGAAGGTGGCCACCGGCGAGATCGAAGTGGCGGCGCGCGAGATCCGCATCCTGAGCGAGGCCCGGTCTCCCGTGATTCCGATCGCGGACGAGTCGGCGACGATCAATGAAGACGTGCGCCTGCGCTACCGCTATCTCGACCTGCGCCGCCCGCGTATGCAGCACAATCTCGAGCTGCGGCACCGTGTGCTCCTTGCCGTCCGGAATTACTTCGACGCGCAGGGATTTCTCGAGATCGAGACCCCCATCCTGACCAAGTCCACGCCGGAAGGGGCGCGCGACTACCTGGTGCCGAGCCGCATCCACCCCGGCGAGTTCTTCGCGCTGCCGCAGTCCCCCCAGATCCTCAAGCAGATCCTGATGATCTCGGGGATGGACCGCTACTTCCAGATCGTGAAGTGCTTCCGCGACGAGGACCTGCGCGCCGACCGCCAGCCCGAGTTCACGCAGGTGGACGTCGAAATGTCCTTCGCCACCCGCGAGCTGGTCTTCGGCGTCATCGAGCCGCTCATCGTCGCGATGTTCCGGCTGATCGGGCAGGAGCCGGTGACGCCGTTCCGGCGGATGTCCTATGCGGAGGCGATCGCGCGCTACGGGTCAGACAAGCCGGACCTCCGCGTCGAGATGCCGATCGAGGATCTCTCGACGCTGTTTTCGGCATCGCCGTTCCCGCCGTTCCGCGATGCGCTCGCCGCGAAGGGGGCCGTCCGCGCGATTGCCGTGCCTGGCGCGGCGAGGTTCTCGCGCCGCGAGACCGATGAGCTGACGGAGCAGGCGAAACAGCTCGGGGCGTCGGGACTGATCTGGGCGCGCGCGGCGGAAGGCACGGTGCAGAGCTCCGCGCTGAAGGCGCTTGGCGAAGACGCCCTGCGCGCCGCGCTGCAGCAGGCGAAGGCGCAACCCGGTGACCTGCTGCTGATGGCGGCCGGCGAGCCGGAGGCGACCTCGAAACTGCTCGGCCAGCTCCGGCTGCTGCTCGCGAAGAAGCTCGATCTGCTGAAGCCGGCCGACTTCCGCTTCCTGTGGGTCGTGGACTTCCCGCTGCTCGAGTGGAGCGAGGAGGACGGGCGCTACTTCGCGATGCACCATCCATTCACCTCGCCGCTCGACGAGGATCTGGCGCGCATGGAGAGCGAGCCCGGGGCGGTGCGCGCCAAGGCGTACGATCTGGTGCTGAACGGGACGGAAATCGGCGGCGGGAGCATCCGGATTCACGATCAGCAGCTCCAGTCGCGCATGTTCCGGCTGCTCGGGATTGCCGAGGAAGAAGCGAAGGCGCGGTTCGGGTTCTTCCTCGAGGCGCTTCAGTACGGCACGCCGCCGCACGGCGGCATCGCGCTCGGGGTCGACCGGCTGGTCATGCTGCTCGCCGGCGAGCAGTCGATCCGCGATGTCATGGCGTTCCCGAAAACGGCCCAGGCCGTCGATCTCATGGCGGGGGCGCCATCGCCGGTCGATCAGCGCCAGCTCCGGGAACTCCACTTGCAGATTCGGAAAGGCACGTAAAGGTCCGGGCGTTCAGCCGGACCGTAGTAGAATTGCACGGCACCCCGCTTCAGCCGCTGAGCGGCAGCCGCCGTGACGACAGGAGATACCGACATCCCCACCGCCGCGCCCCGCAAGGTCACCGTTCCCGAAGACGGGATGGAATCCCTCGTCGGCCCTCTCGATGAGAACCTCAAGAACATCGAAGCGACTTTCAGCGTGCGCCTGCGCACCAACGGCAACCACGTCCTCGTCGAAGGGGACCCGGACGACGTGGCGAAGGCCGAGCGCGTGCTGGCGCAGCTGACATCGATGATGCGGAACGGCCACACGATCACGAGTGCAGACGTGAGGACGGCGACGCGGCTCATCGAGCAGGACGAAACCGTCGAGGTCAGGGACGTGATCTCGAAGGAGGTCGCCGTCCAGTCTGGCAAGAAGCAGATTGTCGCCAAGAGCATCAACCAGAAGCGATATCTCGATGCCATCGACAAGTACGACGTCGTGTTTGGCGTCGGGCCGGCGGGCACCGGCAAGACGTACCTGGCGATGGCGCAGGCCGTGGCGGCGCTGCTGTCCAAGCGGGTGAGCCGGATCATCCTGGCGCGGCCGGCGGTCGAAGCGGGCGAGAAGCTCGGGTTCCTGCCGGGCGACCTGCAGGAAAAAGTCAACCCGTACCTGCGGCCGCTCTACGACGCGTTGTACGACATGCTCGACACCGAGCGCGTCGAGCGGCTGATCGAGCGGGGCACGATCGAGATCGCGCCCATCGCGTTCATGCGCGGGCGCACGCTCAACGATGCGTTCGTCATCCTGGACGAGGCGCAGAACACCACGTCGGAGCAGATGAAGATGTTCCTCACGCGCCTCGGGTTCGGCTCGAAGGCCGTGATCACCGGCGACGTGACGCAGATCGACCTGCCGTCGGGCCGCATGTCCGGGCTGGTCGAGGCGCTCCGCGTGGTGGAGAGAATCGAAGGCATCGGCATCGTGTTTTTCGACGACCGTGACGTCGTGCGCCACCCGCTGGTCCAGCGCATCGTGAAGGCGTACGAGTCGTTTACGAACGGGAAGTCCTAGTTGGCCGATCCCGACAGTCGGCTTCGCGTCGCCATCGTGGACGCGTACGGGCGGCCGGCCCGCGTCCCCGGCCTGGCGGCCTGGCTCGCCGCCGTCGCGCCCCGCCGCGCGCGCGGCCAGGTGACGGTCGCGCTCGTCTCCGACGCGCGCATGCGCGCGCTGAATCGCACCTACCGAAAGCAGGACTACGCGACCGACGTCTTGTCGTTTGCGGTGAGAAAAAGGGGTCGGGAGCCTTTTTCGCGCCGGCAGATGCGGAAGAAGGCTCCCAACCCCTTTTTCTCACTCGGCGACATCGTCATCGCCCGCGGGGTGGCCGCGAAACAGGCGCGCGAGGCCGGCCATGCCCTCCGCACGGAATTGCGCGTCCTGGCACTGCACGGGCTCCTGCACCTGATCGGGTACGATCATGAGCGGGACCGGGGCCGGATGGCGCGCCTCGAAGCCCGGCTGCGGCGCAGGGGCGGCCTCCGCGAAGGCCTGATCGAGCGCGCGCGATGATTCCGCTTCTTCTCTTTCTGCTCGGGCTGGCCGCGGTCTACGCGGGCACGATCGAGGCGGCGTTCAGCGCCTTGATGAAGCTGTCGCTCCGGCTCATGGTGGAGCGCGACGCGCGCGACCGGCTGGGGCGGTATCTCGACGAGCCCGTGCGGCTGTTCCTCCCCGTCCGGCTGCTGCTGGGGATCATCTTCGCGCTCGCGACCGTGCTGCTGGCCACGCTCACCGGCGGCGGCACCTGGCGGTCGTTCGCCGCGCTGCTGGCGGCGGTCAGCGTGTTCGTCCTGGTCTGCGAGCATCTCATCCCGCTGCTGATCATCCGGCGCGACCCCGAGCGCGTCCTCGAGCTGCTGCTGCCGTCCTTCGATGCCGTGGTGCGCGCGCTGGCGCCGCTCTCCTCGGGCCTGATTAATCTCACGCGCGATCGCCGGCGCGAGGGGGCCGAGGACCGGCAGGACGCCGGCGAAGACGCGCCGGCGCGCCAGGAGGCGCCGCAGGAACAGGAACCCGCGCTCACCGAGAGCGAAGAGCGCCAGCTCCTGCGCTCGATCGTGGATTTCGGTGACACGCTCGTGCGCGAGGTGATGACGCCGCGTCCAGACATCGCCGCCATTCCCGCCGACGCGACAATCGGAGAGCTGCGCGCGCTCTTCAAGGAGCAGGAATATTCACGCCTGCCCGTCTTCACCGAGAACCTCGATAACATCATCGGCGTGGTCTTCGTGAAGGACCTGATCCGCCACGACGACCTCCGGGAGAACGAGTCGCTCGGCCCGCTCGTGCGGGCGGCCACGTTCGTGCCGGAGACCAAGCGCGTCGCGGAGCTTCTCAAGGAGTTCCAGCGCGGGCAGGTGCAGATCGCGATCGTCGTGGACGAGTACGGCGGCACCGCCGGCCTCGTCACGCTCGAGGACCTTCTCGAGGAGCTGGTGGGGGAGATCCGCGACGAGTACGACGTCGAGTCGGAGCCCATCGTGGACGAGGGGGGCGGCGCCTTCACGTTCAGCGCCAAGGTGAGCGTGGAGGACATGGCCGAGCGCCTGGGGATCACGATCGAGCCAGAGGGGTTCGAAACCGTCGGCGGCTACGTGCTCACGCATCTGGGCCGCGTGCCGGCGGTGGGAGAGACCTTCCAGATTGACGGCGTGGCGGTCGAAGTGCTCGAGGCCGAGCGCCGCCGGATCCACAAGGTGCGAATGCGGCGCGCGCCGCAGCCCGAGACCGTCGAGGCCGAGGAGCGCGGGTAGGGATGCGCTCCGGGTTCGTGTCGTTCATCGGCCGCCCGAACGCCGGGAAATCAACGCTGCTCAACCGCATGATCGGGACGAAGGTCGCGATCGTCTCCGACAAGCCGCAGACGACGAGAAACCGAATCCTCGCGGTCAAGAACCGTCCTGACGGCCAGATCGTCGTGCTCGACACGCCCGGGATTCACCGCCCGCTGCACCGGCTGAACGTCCGCATGGTGGATGCCGCGCTCGAGACCATTCGCGACGTGGACGTGCTGGGCCTCGTCAAGGACGTGTCGGAAGCGTTCGGTCACGGCGACCAGTTCGTGCTCGACCTCGTCAGGAAGGCGTCGGTTCCCGCCATCGTGATCCTCAACAAGATCGATCTGATCGCCAAGACGAAGCTGCTGCCGCTCATCGACTCGTATCGACAGGCGCACGAATTTGCCGACATCGTGCCGGTCTCGGCCGACAACGGCGACGGCGTCGAGCGACTCGAACAGGTCATCGTGTCGCACCTGCCCGAAGGGGAACCCCTCTATCCAGAGGACTACCTCACCGACCAGGCGGAGCGCGTCATGGCCGGCGAGATCATCCGCGAGAAGCTGCTGCGGCACACGGGCGCGGAGCTGCCGTTCACGACGGCCGTGGTCATCGACCAGTTCCAGGAGCCGGACCGGGAAGGCGGCCTGCTGCGGCTGTTTGCGACCATCCTCGTCGAACGGGAATCTCAGAAGCCGATCGTCATCGGCCGCGGCGGCGCGATGATCAAGCGGATCGGCACCGAGGCGCGCAAGGAACTCGAGTCGCTGTTCGGGACCAAGGTCTTCCTGGATCTGCGCGTGAAGGTGAACGCCGACTGGCGGGAAAACGACCGGCTCCTCGACGACCTGGGCGTCCCGCGCACCAACCGCCGCAGGTAGCGCCCCGCTTTTCACCGCGGAACCCGCCGAACGTGCGGAGTTCCTTCTGATTCTGCGTTTTCTGCGTGTTCAGCGGTGTGTTCTCCATGGTAAATTTAGGAGTTTCCTTCATCAGGATCGGACGTCCATATGGCGGCTCCGCGCAAACACGAGGTCATCGTCGATTCCGTCAAGCGCCTGCTGCGCATGGGGGCGACGTCCAACCTGGTGAACCTGCTCCAGAAACAGTACGCCGCCGACCTGGCGCAGATCTTCAGCGCGGTGACGGACAAGGAGCGCCGGTCCGCGTTCTCGCTCCTCGTCGAGCGCGCCCCGCGCCTGGCGATGGAGTCCATCTCCGAGCTGGGCCCCGAGGGGGCGGCCGACCTGCTGTCGGACCACTCTGCCGAGGAAATCGTCCGCCTCCTCCAGGAACTGCCGTCCGACGATGCGGCCGCCATCGTCGATAACCTGCCTGACGAGCTGTCGAGCGCGGTCCTCGCGCTAATTAAGCCCAGGCCGGGCGGCGGCGTCGGCGAGTTGCTCGAGTATCCCGAGCAGACCGCCGGCCGCATCATGAACCCGAATGTCTTCGCGCTTGCCGAAGACATGACGGTCAACGAAGCGATCGCCGCGCTCCAGGGCTCGCGCGAAGTGGAGATGGTCTTCTATCTCTACGTGGTCGACGCCCGCCGGCACCTGGTGGGCGTCGTCTCCCTGCGCCGCCTCCTGCTGGTGCCTCCCGAGACGCCGCTCAAGCGCATCATGACGACGGACCTGATCAGCGTCCGCGTGGATACCGACCAGGAGGAGGTGGCGCGGCAGGTCGCCTCCTATAACCTGCTGGCGATCCCGGTCGTGGACGAGGAGAACAAGCTGGTCGGGATCATCACCGTCGATGACGTCATCGATGTCATCAAGGACGAGGCGACCGAGGACGTGTACCGCCTGGCGGGCGTGCCCGGCGACGACCACGTGCTGACCTCGCCGATGGAATCGCTGCGGAAGCGTCTGCCGTGGCTGGCGGTGAACCTCGTGACGGCGTTCATCGCGGCCTCGGTCGTCGCGCTGTTCCAGGGCACCATCAGCCAGGTGGTCGCCCTGGCGGTCTTCATGCCCATTGTGGCGGGCATGGGGGGCAACGCGGCCACGCAGACGCTGACGGTGATTGTCCGCGGGATCGCGCTCGGCGAGCTGACGTGGAGCAACAGCCGCAAGGCGCTGATGAAGGAAGCGGTGGTCGGGCTGGGCAACGGCGTTGCGCTCGGCACGATTGCGGCCCTCGGCGCCTGGGCGCTGCAGGGGAACCCGTTCCTGGGGGCGGTGCTCGCCATGGCGATGATCATCAACATGTTCGTCGCGGCGACCGCCGGCACGCTGATCCCGCTGGCGCTCCGCGCCCTGAAGGTCGACCCGGCGCTGGCCTCGTCCGTCTTCATCACGACGCTGACCGACGTGTTCGGCTTCTTCTCGTTCCTCGGCCTCGGGACGATCTTCCTGCGATACCTGCAGAACCCCCGCTAGGCGCGATAAGATGGGGGAATTGCCCCGTGCCTGTGTACCGGTCCGAAGCGCTGGTCCTTCGTACCTATAAGCTTGGCGAGGCCGATCGGATTGTCGTGTTCCTCACGCGCGACCGCGGCAAGAAGCGCGGCGTGGCGAAGGGGGCGCGGCGTCCGCGGTCGCGCTTCGTCGGTGCGCTCGAGCCGCTGACGCGGGGCGATGTGCAGTACTACGAGCGCGAGAACCGCGAGCTGGTGCGGATCAATTTCGTCGAGACCGCGAGGTCGCCCCTCGCCCTCGCCGGGGAGCGCAGCGACGCGGCGCTCAGTTACGTCTCCTATTTCGCCGAGCTGATCGACGAGTGGGCGCAGGAGGCGGACCCGAGCGAGACGCTGTTCCGCCTCGGGGCGTCCG
Organism: Acidobacteriota bacterium; assembly: GCA_016184105.1. NCBI lineage: Bacteria > Pseudomonadati > Acidobacteriota > Acidobacteriota bacterium. The sequence continues at coordinate 21,156 of JACPDI010000031.1, read as the reverse complement.
CGCTCGATGCGCTCGCGGCCGGCGCGCCGGTCGAGGCGCTGGCGCGATATTTCGAGTACTGGCTGCTGCGGCTGCAGGGCGTGTACCCCTCGCTCCTGGCGTGCCCGGCGTGCGGCGAGTCGCTCGAGCGCGGGGCCGCGGTCGTGATGCGCGACCGCGTGATGCTGTGCCGGCGCTGTGCGTCGGCGCACGCGGGGGCGTCGGCCGCGCTGTCGGCCGATGCGATGGCGTTTCTGCGCGCCGCGCGGCGGATGACGCCCGGCGAGCTGGCCGGCGCGGTGCTGCCGGCGCGCGCCGCGCGCGAGCTGGAGCGCGCGCACCGCAAGCTGATTGCGGCGCATCTCGACAAGGAGCTGAAGAGCGCGCGCGTGCTGCGTGAGCTCAGGTGAGCGCGCGCGAATCGATAATGCTGACGCTGCAGGATCTCATTTTCAAGCTGTCGGAGTTCTGGGCCTCGCGCGGGGGCCTCCTGCAGCAGCCGCTCGATACCGAGATGGGCGCCGGCACGATGCACCCCGAGACGTTTCTCCGGGTGCTCGGGCCGTCGCCGTGGAGCGTCGCGTACGTGCAGCCATCGCGGCGCCCCGCTGACGGCCGCTTCGGCGAGAACCCGAACCGCCTGTTCAAACACCACCAGTTCCAGGTGATCCTCAAGCCGGCGCCCGATGAAGCGCAGGCGCTGTACCTCCAGAGCCTGGAGGCCTGCGGGATCGACCTGCGCGCGCACGACGTGCGGTTCGAGGAAGACAACTGGGAGTCGCCGACGCTCGGGGCGTGGGGCATCGGCTGGCAGGTGCTCTTCGACGGGCTCGAGATCACGCAGTTCACCTATTTCCAGCAGGCCGGAGGCCTCGACCTTGCGCCCATTTCGGTGGAGCTGACCTACGGCCTCGAGCGTCTCGCGATGTCCCTTCAAGGAGTGGAAGACGTCTACGACCTCGAATGGGCGAGCGGCGTGAAGTACCGGGACGTGCGGCACCGCGACGAGGTGGAGCAGTCCAAATACGTGTTCGGCCAGGTGGGAATCCCGCGCGCGCAGTTCGCCGAACAGCACCGGCGCTGGTTCGACGAGTACTACGCCTTCGCGCGGACGCTGCTCGCCTCCGGGCTCGTGCTGCCGGCGCTCGAGTACTGCCTGAAGTGCTCCCACGCGTTCAACATCCTCGACGCATCCGGCAGCATCGGCGTGACGGAGCGCGCGGCCTACATCCTGCGCGTGCGCCAGCTTGCCGTGGCCATCGCGAAGGCGTGGGTGGGGGAGCCGGAGGCCAGGGACCAGAGGCCAGAGGTCAGGGCGGAGGGCTCCGGGCAGCCGGAGACCGCGGGGGAAAAACCCTAGATGGACCGCGAGCTGCTCATCGAAATCGGCACCGAGGAGCTGCCGGCCTCGTGGCTGCCGGGGCTGACGCGTCAGCTCAAGGAGCGAGCCGACGCGACCCTCGCCGAGTTCCGGCTCAAGTCCGATCCCGCCGAGACGTTCGCCACTCCACGGCGGCTGGCGCTTCGCGTCGGAAAAGTCGCCGAGCGGCAGGAGGACCTCGAGGAAGTGATCACCGGCCCTCCCGTGTCGGCCGCCTTCAGGGATGGCCAGCCCACGGCTGCGGCGGCCGGCTTTGCCAGAAAGAACGGCGTCGAAGTCGACCGGCTCGCGCGTGTGACCACCGCCAAGGGGGAGTACCTCGCGGTCAATCGCCACCATCGCGGCCGTGCGGCGGCCGACGTGCTGCCCGGCGTGCTGAGCGTGCTCCTCAGGAGCCTGTCGTTCCCGAAGCAGATGCACTGGGACGCGGAGCTGCCCGACGGGAAGGGGGAGCTGGTCTTCGGCCGTCCGATCCGGTGGCTGCTGTTTCTGTACGGAGGGCGCGTCGTCCCGTTCACGATCGGTCGCACCGAGCTGGCGCGCGGGCCGAACGTACAGGAGGTCCAGTCGGCGGCGCTGACCTACGGGCACCGGTTCCTCGCCACGAGCGGCCGCGCCGGGCGATCGATCAAGGTCCGCAACTTCGACGAGTACCGTTCGCGCCTGGCGGAGCATTTCGTCGTGCTGGATCGCACGGAGCGCCGCGAGCGCGTCACGCGCGAGCTGGACATGCACGCGCGACGGCTGAACGCCCGCGTGCTGCCGATGGGGCACGCCGAGCTGCTGCAGGAGGTGCCGGACCTCGTCGAGTACCCGACGGTCATCGCCGGCGCGTTCGATCCTGCGTTCCTGGATCTTCCGCCGGAAGTGCTCACGACCTCGATGATTCACCACCAGCACTTCTTTCCGGTGGTGGACGAGCACGGCAAGCTGAAGCCCGCGTTCCTTGCGGTGACCAACACGGAGCCGCAGGACAAGCGCACGATTTCGACCAACGCGGAGCGGGTGCTCGCCGCGCGGCTGCGGGACGCGAAGTTCTTCTGGGACAGCGACCTCAAGACGCCGCTCGAGTCGCGGCTCGCGCGGCTCGAGACGCTGCTGTTCCACAAGCAGCTCGGCAGCTATCGCGCGAAGGCGGAACGCATCGAGGAGCTGGCTCGCTGGATTGCCGCGGAGACTTTTGGGAAGCCCGATCAGGCGGAGTTCGCCGCCACGGCCGCGCGCCTCGCCAAGGCGGACCTGACGACCGACATGGTCTTCGAGTTCACCGAGCTGCAGGGCACGATGGGCGGCATTTACGCGCGCGAAGAGGGGGCGCCCGAGCAGGTCTGGAAGGCGATCTACTACCATTACCTGCCGGTTGCCGTGGAGGCGGATGCCGCGCCGAAGCGCGCGGACCTGGTCGAGGCTGCCGTCTCGTGGGCGTCGGTCGCGCTCGCCGACAAGCTCGATACCGTCGTCGGGCTCTTCAAGGCGGGCGAGCGGCCGACGGGGTCGCGCGACCCGTACGGGATCCGGCGGCAGATGCAGGGGATCGTCCGCATCCTGATGGATCTGCCGGAGCTGACCGGGCTGCGACTGGAGATCGGTCTGGAGGCGCTGTGCGAACGCGCCGGCAGGCACATCGGCGAGACCGGCTTCCCCTGGGGCGGCTTCAATTATTTCAGCGGCTTCGTCGGAGAGCGCGTGCGATTCGTGCTCGAGCAGCGCGGCTATCCCATCGAGACGGTGCGCGCCGTGACGCAGCAGTGGGACGTCAGCCCGTTCCGCGCGCGGCGCGTCGCCGACGCGCTCCAGGACGTCCGCAAGGGGGAGGATTTCCTCGCGCTCGCGGTCCTGTTCAAGCGCGTGAAGAACATCGCGAAGGAACTGGACGAGGGCGTGCCCATGGAGCGCGCCCGCGCGCCGCTCGAGCGGTCACTGCTCACCGAGCCGGCCGAGCAGGCGCTGCTCCAGCAGCTCGATGCGCGCCGTCCGGCGGTGCAGCAGGCGGTCGCAGGCGGCGATTACCGGCGCGCGTTGACCGAGATCTCGGCGCTGCGTCCCGCGGTCGATCGCTTCTTCACCGAAGTCTTCGTCATGGTCGATGACGCCGCGCTCAAGACCGCGCGGCTGGCGCTGATGGCGGAACTGCGCGACCTGGTTCTCCAGCTCGCCGATATTTCTGAAATCGTCCCTCAATCGGAGTTATAGAGACATATGGCTGAGAAGCTCGCACGCAAGGCGAAGAAGGCTGCGGCGCCCTCGTCCCGCACGCGCCGGAGCAAGTACGTCTACTTTTTCGGCAACGGCAAGGCGGACGGAAACCGCAACATGAAGGACCTGCTCGGCGGCAAGGGCTCCGGGCTCGCCGAGATGACCAACGCCGGCCTGCCCGTCCCGCCCGGCATGACCATTTCCACCGAGGCGTGCACGCTGTACTACGCGCAGCATCGCAAGACGCCGAAGCTGGTGGACGAGCAGATGCTCGAGAACCTGAAGAAGCTGGAGAAGGCGGCAGGCGCGAAGCTCGGCGACGTCGGCAACCCGCTGCTCGTGTCGGTCCGTTCCGGCGCGAAGTTCTCGATGCCGGGGATGATGGACACGATCCTGAACCTCGGGCTGAACGACCAGACGGTCGAAGGCCTGAAGACGCGCACGAGCAACGGCCGCTTCGCGTACGACAGCTACCGCCGCTTCATCCAGATGTTCGGCAACGTGGTCCTCGAGATCCCGAAAGAGGAGTTCGAGCACACGCTGGAGGCCGTGAAGAAGGCACGCGGCGCGAGGCTGGATACGGACCTGGACGAGGCCGCGCTGCGCGAGGTCGTCGCGCGCTACAAGCAGGTCGTGCGTGAGAAGGCGGGGAAGGCGTTCCCGCAGGATCCGCTGGCGCAGCTGCGCGGCGCGCGCGATGCGGTGTTCCGCTCCTGGAACAACCCGCGGGCCATCGAGTACCGCCGCATCTATGAGATCCCGCACCACATCGGCACCGCGGTGAACGTCCAGATGATGGTGTTCGGCAACACCGGCGAGCGGTCGGCGACCGGCGTCGGGTTCACGCGCAACCCCGCCACCGGCGCGAAGGAGTTCTACGGGGAGTTCCTCGTGAACGCGCAGGGGGAGGACGTGGTCGCCGGCATCCGCACGCCGCAGCCGATCACCGAGCTCGAAAAACTGATGCCCGCCGCCTACAAGCAGCTCCGCCAGATCACGACGCGGCTGGAGCGGCACTACCGCGACGTCCAGGATTTCGAGTTCACGATCCAGGACGAGCGGTTGTTCATGCTGCAGACGCGCAACGGCAAGCGCACCGGCTACGCGGCCGTGGTCATCGCCACCGACCTCGTGGACGAGCAGCTGATCACGCCGAAGGACGCCGTCCTGCAGGTCGATCCCGAGTCGCTGTCGCAGCTGCTCGCGCCGGTGTTCGATCCCAAGGCCTGGAGGGGCCTGCCGATGGCGGCCAGGGGGCTGCCGGCCTCGCCCGGCGCCGCTTCGGGCCAGGTGGTGTTCACCGCGGATGCCGCCGTGGAATGGTCGCGGCAGGGCAAGCCCGTCGTCCTGGTGCGCAAGGAGACGGTGCCCGATGACATCCACGGCATGTTCGTCGCGCAGGGGGTCCTGACCGCGACGGGCGGCATGACGTCGCACGCCGCGGTCGTGGGCCGCCAGATGGGGAAGCCGTCGGTCGTCGGCGCCGGGCAGCTGGAGATCCGCGAGGCCGAGAAGAAGTTCAGCGTCGATGGCCGGACGGTGAAGGAAGGGGACTGGGTCTCGTTCGACGGCCTGACCGGCGAAGTCAAGATCGGCCAGATGCAGACCAAGCCGAGCGAAATCCTGCAGGTCATCGCGGGGCAGATGAAGCCGGCCGGGTCGGACATCTATCGGCGGTTCGCGCGCCTGCTCGAGTGGGCGGACAAGCACCGCCGCCTCGGCATCCGCGCCAACGCGGACCAACCGGACCAGGCGGAGACCGCGTATGCGTTTGGCGCCCGCGGCATCGGGCTGTGCCGCACCGAGCACATGTTCTTCGGTGAGGGCCGCATCCCGATCGTGCAGCGCATGATCCTCGCGGACAACGAGCAGGACCGCCGCGCGGCGCTGAACGAGCTGCTGCCGATGCAGCGCGACGATTTCTACGGCGTCTTCAAGGCGATGCACGGCTCGCCGGTGACCATCCGCACGATCGATCCGCCGCTGCACGAGTTCCTGCCGAAGCGCGAAGATCTCATGGTGGAGATCGCGCGGCTTGAAACCGCCGGCAGAACGGGACGCGAGCTCGAGGAGAAGCGCACGCTGCTGCGGCGCGTGGAGCAGCTCCACGAGTTCAATCCGATGCTCGGCCATCGCGGCGTGCGCCTCGGGATCACGTATCCCGAGATCACCGAGATGCAGACGCGCGCGATCATCGAGGCGGCGTGCCAGTTGAACAAAGAGGGCTTGAAGGTCGTTCCTGAAATCATGATCCCGCTGGTGGGCACGGTCAAGGAGCTGCGCGATCAGAAGATCATCGTGGATCGCGTGGCCGCGGAGGTCATGAAGGAGAAGGGCGTCAAGATCCAGTACCTGGTCGGCACCATGATCGAAGTGCCGCGCGGCGCGGTGACCGCCGACGAGATCGCGCAGGAAGCGCAGTTTTTCTCGTTCGGGACGAACGACCTGACGCAGCTCACCTTCGGCTACTCCCGGGATGACGTGGGCAAGTTCCTGGGGATCTACCAGGAGCGGAAGATCCTGGACCGCGATCCGTTCGCGTCGCTCGATGTCACCGGCGTCGGGCAGCTGGTGGAGATGGCGTGCCGCAAGGGGCGCTCGACGAAGAAGGATCTCAAGCTCGGGGTGTGCGGTGAGCACGGCGGCGACCCGTCGTCGATCCATTTTTTCAACAAGGTCGGCCTCGATTACGTGTCCGCCTCGCCGTATCGCATCCCGGTCGCGAGGCTTGCCGCCGCGCAGGCGGCGCTGAACGTCAAGGTCGGCGACTAGGTTGATTACCGTCCTTGTCCGGAGCGGCGGCCGCGTGACGACCACCGACCAGGTGGACCCGGCGTGGCTCCGCCCGGACAGCGACGCGATCGTCTGGGTGGACCTCGCGAACCCGACGGCCGAAGAGGGGCGCATCCTCTCCGGCGTGTTCGGGTTCCACGAGCTGGCGGTCGAGGACGCCCTGGCCGAGAGCCACCATCCCAAGATCGAGCCGTACGACGACTACCTGTACGTCATCCTTCACGGCATCGACTTCGAAGCCACGAGAAAGAAGCGCGGCTTTACCACCCGCGACGTGGACTTCTTCCTGTCAGATCGGTACCTCGTGACCGTCCACGACGGCCGCTCGCGGTCGATCGCCGCGGTGAGGGACGTCTGCCTGCGCAACGGCGACGTGCTGCGGGACGGCACCGCGGGGCTGATGTACCGCATCGTCGACGCGATGGTGGACAACTATCGGCCGGAGGTCGATCGGCTCGAGCAGCAGATCGACCGGCTCGAGACGGAGGTGTTCACGCGCGCCCGGCACGGCATGATCAGGACGATCCTGGCCACCAAGCGCGACATCATCTCGCTGCGCCAGGTGGTGCAGCCGCAGCGTGACGTCATTGGCCGGCTGGCGCGGCGCGAGTTCCGGCTGATCGACACGCAGGCGGGCTACCGGTTTCGCGACGTCTACGACCACCTGGTACGGCTCAGCGATGAATCGCTGATGTTCCAGGACCGCGCGACGAGCCTGGTGGAGGCGCACCTGTCGAGCGTGTCGAACCAGCTGAATACCGTCATGAAGATCCTGACGGTCATCTCGACGATCTTCATGCCGCTGACGTTCGTCACCGGGTTGTTCGGCATGAACGTGACCCTCCCGCACTTCGGCCTGGGCGACGACGTCCTGTTCTGGGCGCTGCTGCTCTTCATGGTCGCGCTGGTCGGCTTCATGCTCTCGTGGTTCAGGAAGCGCGGGTGGCTGTAATCCACCGGCTGCCACCGGAGCTGGCGAACCAGATTGCCGCGGGCGAGGTCGTCGAGCGTCCTGCGTCGGTGGTCAAGGAGCTCATCGAGAATGCCCTCGACGCCGAGGCCCGTCGCATCGCCGTCACCGTGGAGCTGGGCGGCAAGAAGCTGATCCGCGTCGAAGACGACGGCGCCGGCATGGACGGGGAGGACGCGCGGCTCGCGCTGGAGCGGCATGCGACGTCGAAGATCCGCCGCGCGGAGGACCTGGGCGCCATCGTCACGCTCGGCTTCCGGGGGGAGGCGCTGCCGAGCATCGCGTCCGTCTCGCACTTCGTCCTGCGCACGCGCGCCCGCAGAGAGGGCAGTGGCACCGAGGTGCGCGTCAACGGCGGGACGGTCGAATCGGTGCGCGAGATCGGGGCGCCGGAAGGCACGACCATCGAGGTCGCCGACCTCTTCTACAATCTGCCGGCGCGCCGCAAGTTTCTCAAGTCCGATTCGGCGGAGTCGGCGCAGGTCTCGCGGTTGGTCACACAGCTCGCCCTCGGGTATCCCGAAGTCGGGTTCACGCTCACCAGCGCCGGGCGGACGGTCATCCGGTGTCCCCCCGCGCAGGGATCGCGCGAGCGGTTCTTCCAGTTGTACGGCGAGCGTCCGGACCTGGTGGAGCTCCGCAAGGAGGCGGGCGGCCTGCGCATCAGCGGCTACATCGCGGCGCTGGCCGAGCAGGGGCCCGTGCGCGGCCCGCAGAACGTGTTCGTCAACCGCCGGATCGTCCGCGATCGCACGATCGCGCACGCGATCATCGAGGCGTACTCGAACGCCACGATCAAGGAGCGCAGCCCGGAGGTGCATCTCTTCATCGAGATGCCCCCGGATCGGCTGGACGTGAACGTCCACCCGACGAAGGCCGAAGTGCGCTTCCTGGAGCAGTCGCTCGTGCACGGGGTGTGGCGCCGCGCGCTCGGCGAGGCGCTGGGCCAGGGGCCATCGCCCGAGTTCCAGTTCCGGGCCGTGTCGCTGCCGCCCTCCGAGCCGCTCGCGCAGAGCATCCCGGGCGTGCTGGCCGGCGCGTCTGTGGCATCCCGGTGGAGTGCGCCGGGAGCCGCCGGCTCGACCGGCTATCCGCACTGGGCCCCGCCGGCGCCGGCGGCCGCCGTCGCGGCGGCAACGCCGGTGGATGCGACGGCATCCATCCGCCCCATGATTCCGCTCGGGCAGTTTCGAGACACGTTCATCGTTGCCATCGACGACGAGGGGGTGGCGATTATCGACCAGCACGTCGCGCACGAGCGCGTGCTCTTTGAGCAGGTGATGGAGCGACTGAGCGCCGGGCGGCTCGACAGCCAGCGGCTGCTGTCCCCGATGCTGGTGGATCTCTCAGCGGCCCAGCGCCAGGCGCTCGCCAGTCACGGCGAGGCGCTGGCGCGCTTCGGGTTCGAGGTTGAGGAGTTCGGCGGCGATAGCGTGCGTCTGTGCGCGGTGCCGGCTCTCTTGGATGCCGCAGAGTGCGAAAGCGCGATTCGCGCGCTCTCGGACGACCTCGACGAGCTCGACCGCGGATCCCGCGTGGAGGATGCCCTCCGTCGAATTGCCGCGACCACCGCTTGTCATGCAGCGGTCAAGGCGAACTATCCGCTCACACGCGAGAAGATGCAGTTCATTCTCGATGAACTGCGCCGGACCGCCTACTCCACGGTGTGCCCGCATGGCCGTCCTGTGGTCCTCCGCCTCACTCGGCGCGAGATCGAGCGCAACTTCCAGCGGATTTAACCGCGCTTAGCCTCTCTGGCCTCTGGTGCCTGGCCCCTGGCCTCTGCCACGCCCCGCGCAAGATTCATCGCGTGAAAACTCTCGTTGACAGCCACGCATGCGGCTGCTACATTCGCATCATCCCAGCAACCGATCGACCAGCCTGACGGCTGACCGCAGCCTCATGGAATGGCCGTGGTGTATCTACCCGGGCGATTCGTGGGGGGCTGCAGCAGCCTGGCGCGGGGCGGGGGGAGTCTTGATGTCGCGACCGGTGTTGTTCACGGCCATCACTGCGATGCTCGCGCTCGCGTGCTTCGCGATTGGAAGTTACTGGGGCGCGCGCCACGCGCTCGCCAGCGATACGCGCATCGACACGCTGCGGAGCGAGCTGGCGTCGCTGCGCAGGAACGACGTGGCGCGGGCGACCGGCACCAGCGGCCGTGGCGACGCGGTGTCCGCCGCCCTCAGCGAAGAAGTCCGTTCGACGATGGTGGCCGACATCAAGAAGCAGTTGCAGGCCGAGATGGGCCTGCTGCCGTTGCAGCTGCTCAAGTCGCGGAAGGAGAGCTTCGTCGAGCTGTACTCGTACGACGATCGCGGCGGCAGCAGCTACGGGACGGCCGGGTATCTGGGCGGGGGATATTTCATCACCGTGAAGCACGCGGTCGTGGCGCTCGACGGAAAGCCGGGCAGTTCCGCCGGTTTCGATGACACGCGAGACGGCCGGAAGATCTCATCGATCAAACTGATGTACCGCGGCCGTGCGCTGCGCGCGCGCGTGGTCGACCACGGCGACGCGACGGCCGAAGTCGACCCGGGCGATTGGGCCGTGTTGAAGGTCCAGGACCAGGTGGACCTGCCGGCGTTGACCGTCGATCTGAGTTACCCGTACGACTTTGCCGACCCCATCTTCCGCCTCGGCAACGACTATTCGAAGGGCATCATCCTGTCCACTGGTTACGTGGGGCAGCGCACGGGCAACGACCTGGTGACATGCCTGACCGATGGTCATCCCGGGGTGTCTGGCGGTGGAGTGCTCAATCGCGAGGGCGCGCTGGTTGGCATTCCGGTCGGCCGGATGCAGGGGGACTACCGGTTCTCGTTCATCCTCCCACTGCGTGCCGAGATGTTCCGGAGGGTGCCGGACGTCAAGATTGCGGAGCTGATGGCGAACTGATCAGAGGCCGGAGGTCAGAGGCCAGGTGCGACGCCGCAACGGCTATTCGTCAGAGGCTTCTGGCGTACCCGACCTTTGGCCTCTGGTAGCCGACCTCTTCAGCGTTTCCCAGTACTCCATCCTCTTCCGGATCTCCCGCTCGAAGCCCCGCTCGACTGGCTCGTAGTACCGGCGTCCGTGCTGTGATGGCGGCAGGCACGACATGTCGGTCACGGCGTCCGGGTTGTCGTGGGCGTACTGGTAGTCCTTCCCGTAGTTGAGATCCTTCATCAAGCGCGTCGGTGCGTTGCGGAGGTGCAGGGGCACGGGTTCGGCGGTCTCGCGACCGGCGGATTCGGCCGCGCCGAGATACGCGCGGTAGACGGCGTTGCTCTTGGGCGCGGTTGCGAGGTAGATGGCCGCCTGGGCGAGGGCCGTGTTGCCTTCGGGCATGCCGATGAAGTGCACGGCATCTTTGGCGGCCACGGCGATGCTCAGCGCCTGCGGATCGGCGTTGCCGACGTCCTCCGAGGCAAACCGCACCAGGCGTCGCGCCACGTACAGGGGGTCTTCGCCTGCTTCCAGCATTCGCGCCAGCCAGTACACGGCTGCGTCCGGATCGCTGTTTCGCATCGACTTGTGCAGCGCCGAGACCAGGTTGTAGTGTTCCTCCCCCGCCCTGTCATAGAGCAGCATCCTGTTCTGCACCACCCCCGCCACCACCCCAACCGTCACTTCGGGGTCAGATCCCGAATTCGCACCCTTTTCGTGGACTGACCCTTTTGCCGATGCGACACTGACCGCCAGTTCCAGCGTGCCCAGCGCAATCCGGGCGTCTCCGTTCGCATACAATGCGATAGCCTGCGCCGCTTCGGCATCCACCCGTGGTCGCAGCGCCCCAAGCCCGCGCTCAGAATCCACCAGCGCCCGATGCAGAATCGCGATGAGGGCGGTCTTGTCCAAAGGCTGCAGCACGAACACTTTCGAGCGCGACAGCAGCGCGGAATTGACCTCGAAGGATGGATTTTCGGTCGTTGCCCCGATAAGGACGATGTGGCCGGCCTCAACGTGGTGAAGGAAGGCGTCCTGCTGAGCCTTGTTGAAACGGTGAATTTCATCCACGAAGAGAATCGTGCGACGAGCCAGCCGCCGGCGGGTCTCTTCGGCCCGCTCCATGACGGCGCGGATTTCCTTGACGCCCGATAACACCGCGCTGAACGCGACGAAGTCGGCCTTCGTCGCGGTCGCAATCAGCCTCGCGATGGTGGTCTTTCCCGTGCCCGGTGGGCCCCAAAGAATGATCGATTGGAGCGTGTCTCGCTCGATCGCTTCCCGCAGCGGCCGGCCAGGGGCGAGGATCGTGTCCTGCCCGACCACCTCATCGAGTGTCGCCGGCCGCATCCGCTCGGCCAGTGGTGACGGCGCTGATTCGGAATGGGCTGCGGGCTTGTCGCGATGCTTCTGGGGGGATGGTTCGCCTTCGCCGAAGAGATTGTTCATGGGGTCAGCCGACGAAAAACGTGTGATTTCTGGATCTGACCCCACGCTGGCGGCAGGCTTCGTACAGGATCACGGCGGCGGAGACGGCGACGTTCAGGGACTCGACGGGGGGCCGCATGGGGATGGTCACGCGCTCGTCGGCGTGATCGAGCTCGCGGTCAGACAGGCCCGGACCCTCGCCGCCCAGCATGAAAGCGAGCCGGCGGCGGAAGTCGAATTCGTGCATCGGCGCGCCGCCGCGCGGGACGGCGGCCGCAATGATCAACCCCCGCCGGCGTGCCGCCAGCAGCGCGTCGTGCAGAGCCACGCGCTCCGACACCGGCAAGCGGAACGTACTGCCCATAGCCCCTCGCAGAGCCTTCCAACCGTACGGATCCGCCGAGGGGGTGCAGGCGACCAAACCGGTCGCGCCAGCCGCTTCAGCCGTCCTGATCACCGCGCCGAGGTTGCCCGGATCCTGCACGCCAGCCAGGACGGCCACGAGCGGCACGGAGCCGTCCATCACCCGCTCGAGCGGCGGCGGGGACATCTCGGCAATCGCGACGATGCCCGACGGCGTTTGGACGGGGCTCATGGCGGCCATGAGGCTCTCGCTGACGGACAACACCCGCGCGCCATGCGCTTTGAGGCGTTCCGCCAGCCGGCCGACACTCGCTTCGTTGGCATCCGCCACGCGCGTGAGCACGCGCGCGGCCAGCGCGGCCGTGGTGATTCTGACGCCGGCCTGCAGGGCTTCGGTCACCAGATGTTCACCGTCGAGGAGCACCTGGCCGTTCTCGCCGCGACGCCTCGCAAGCCCCCGAAACGCCTTGACGACGGCATTATGCCGGCTCGCGATGGTTTCCATTAGTTCTCCTCGCGGCGTGGGCAGTCGCCCCGAGACTTGCGCCTCACTGGCCTGCACACGTGGGCTATTCTATTATCTGAGGCAGTTACCCTGCATGAAAGCACGCCTGCTCAAGAAATTCGAAGACGAACTGGCCCAGCTCAATCTCGAGCTGAAGACGGAGCTGCCGCGCGAAATCAAGCGCGCCCGCGAACTTGGCGACCTGCGCGAAAACGCGGAATACCACGCCGCCAAGGAACGGCAGCGGCTCGTCGAGGCCCGCATCTCGATGCTGCAGAAACGCGTGGGGGAGATCTCGATGATGAATCTCGATCGCATCCCGCGCGGCCGCGTCGGCTTCGGCAGCAGCGTCCACCTGCGCGAGGACGGGGGGACGGAAGCCGTCTACCAGCTCGTCATGCCCGAAGACGCCGACGCCGAGAAGGGCTGGATCTCCACGGCGTCGCCGATCGGCCGCGCGCTCCTCAACCGCGAGGAGGGTGACGAGGTCGAGGTTCGCACGCCCAACGGCACACGCCGCTTCGAGATCACGCGCCTGTCCACGATCCACGACGACGCCGAATGAGCGAGTCTCCCTATTCGCCGGCGCTCCGCACGGCGGTGGTCCTGACCGGCAGCGGCACGGCGGGCGCGTATCACGCCGGCGTGCTGCGCGCGCTGCACGAGGCGGGCGTGCGCGTCGATCTGGTCGCGGGACGGGGAATCGGGGCGCTCGGGGCGATGTTTGCCTCGATTGACGGGAGCGCGCGCCTCTGGGAGGCGGACGGCTTCTGGCGCGCCAGGGGGATCGAGACGCTCTACGGGTGGCGGCCGCGGCTGAAGGCCGCCGGCTGGGCGCTCGCCGTCGCCGTGGCGTGCCTGGCACTTCCCGTGGCGGTCCTGGCGGGCGTTGGCGCCATGTACTTGATCGCGTGGGTGCTCGCGCTGGCGGGCGCCGTCGGGGTGAGCGTCACGGTCAGCGCCGCCGCGGCACGGCTCCTGGCCGCGCTCTTCGACCCGGGCGCGCTTCCCACGATCGTGCCCAGGCTGGCGATGCTCGCCTGCATCGCGGCGATGGCGATTTTGATCTTTGCCGCCTGGCACGCACGCCGCCGGCGCAGCCGGCACGAAGCGACCGGCTGGGCGTCGCTCATCGGCGCGCCCCTCGACAGCCACGAGGCCGTGTCCCGCGCGACCGCGGCGCTGTGGGATCTGATCCGCGGCGCGGCCCCGATCGCGGCTCCCACGGCGCGCGAGATCAGCCGCAGGTATGCCGAGATGCTGGCCGAAAATCTCGGCCAGCCCGGTTTTCGCGAGCTGCTCATCGTCACTCACGACGTGGATGCGCGGCGCGACGTCACCTTTGCGCTGCTCTCCGAGCCGCACCGGTCGCGAGTGTTCGGCCGGAAGGGCAGTGGTGCGGACGCCGACAAGATCGATCTGGCCGGCACCGGCCGCGATCACGCGCTCGACGCGCTTGCGGGCGCGTTGGGCCTCCCGCTGGCGACCGATCCGCACATCATCACGTTCGCGCCGGAGGCGTACTGGCGCGGCGAGGCGCACCGCTTTGCCGACCGGCCGTCCGCCGCGCCGCGCGTGCTCGAGGAGGTGGCCGCCGCCGGCGTCGAGCAGGTGATCGTCGTGTCGGCCGCCCCCGCGCTCGAGGGACCGCACGCGCTGTCACCGGCGCGCGGGGACGCGCGCGGTCGCGGTGGGGAAGTTCTCGTCGCCATGGAATCGGCCTCGCTGCGCGACGGCCAGGCCTCGGCGGCCTCGCTGGGACTCTTTCCCGGCGGACTGTTCCAGGTTCGCCCGGCCCACAACCCGCTCGGCCCCTTCGACGTGCGGGGCGGCTACGACCTGCGTTCGGATCGCGAACAGACGGTGGCCGAGCTGATCGATCGCGGCTACGAAGACGCCTACCGGCAGTTCATTGAGCCCATCGTCGGCGCCGGCGGAGAGCCGGCCGAGCAGAAAGTCCTATGAAGCGTTCCACGAGCCTGATCCGGCCGAAGAAGCCGACGGATCCGGCGGCGCCGCTCATCGAGCCGATCTACGAGACGACGACGTACGTGTTCGAGTCGGCCGAGCAGGTGCGCCAGTACTCCGAAGGCGCGCTCAAGAAATTTCTCTATTCGCGCTACGAAAACCCCACCGTCGTCGCTGTCGAGCAGCGGCTGGCGCAGGCGGAGGACGCGGCGGAGGCGCTGGTCTTCAGCTCGGGGATGGCGGCGACGGCGACGGCGCTGATGGCGCTCCTGAAGGCGGGCGACGAGGTGGTGTGCAGTGCCGCGATCTACGGCGGCACGCTGCACCTGCTGCACGATCTTCTCTCGCGGTTCGGCATCACCACGCGTTTCGCGACGCTCGACGAGCTGCAGCAGCCGGCATCGCTGCTCGGCGCGCGCACGAGGCTCCTCTGGTTCGAATCGCCGATCAACCCGACGCTCCGCTGCCTGGATATCCGGGCGATCGCCGGCGCGTGCCGCGCGAACGGGGTGCTCTCGGCGATCGACAACACGTTCGCGTCACCGGTCAACCAGCAGCCGCTGTCGCACGGCGTGGACCTGGTGATGCACAGCGCGACGAAGTACCTCAACGGGCACAGCGACGTGACGGCCGGCGTCATCGCCGGCCCCGCGGAGCTCGTTCAGCGCGTGGGGCGCACGCGGCGGCTGCTCGGCACGATCCTCGATCCGCATCCCGCGTACGCGCTGGGCCGCGGGCTGAAGACGCTGCAGGTCCGCGTGGAGCGGCAGAATGCGAACGCGATGGCTGTCGCACGCTGGCTCGAGCAGGACCGCCGCGTGTCGCACGTGTACTATCCCGGCCTCGAGTCGCATCCCGACCACGACATCGCGCGGAGGCAGATGACCGGGTTCGGCGGCATGGTGACGATCGATCTGTCGGGCAGCTACGAACGCGCCGCGCGGCTGTTCGATCGCCTGCAGGTGATCCAGCGCGCGGCCAGTCTCGGCGGGGTCGAAAGCCTCTGCAGCCTCCCCGTGCTGACATCGCAGTGGGGCCACACCGACGAGCAGCTCGCGCAGGCGGGGGTCACGCGCGGGATGGCGCGGTTGTCGATCGGGCTCGAGGATCCGGACGATCTCATCGCCGACCTGGATCAGGCGCTCGCCTAATTCAGAACCCGGAGACCTTGGTGACTTCGCGCTTCCGCTCGGCGGGGACGTGCTCGCGAAGGAACTGATCGGCGAGGTCCAGGATCGTGCGGCTGATCATGGCGGCGTCGCCGTCGCCGAACTTCTCGCGGAAGCGGGCCATCGGCATCACGGCCTTCGCCATCGACCGGTGCCCGCCGGCGCTGCCGATCTCCGCAAACCACTTCTTCACGAATTCGCCGGCGTTCCTCGAGTACCCGAGGTTGCGCACGCTGAGGATCAGCGCGTCGTTCACCACGCCCGAGATGATCGTCCACTTGATGTCTTCGAGCTGCAGGAAGAAGTCTGCGGTGTAGGTGATGAAATCCTCGCGCGGGGCATCGCCAAGAAACGCGGAAAAGATCTGCTCGCGATGGGCCCCCGATTGCGTGGCCCGCACGACGTACTCGAGGCGGTCCAGCGTGATTTCCGCCCCCTCCATCTTTCGAATCAAGGCGGCGTCGGCGACCGGGTACAGGAATGTGAACGCCTCGAGGTCCGACCGGTTGGTGTGCCGCGAGAAGAAGAGCGTGTCCGACTTGATCGCGTACAGCATCGCGGTCGCGGTCCGCTCCGAGATGTTCACGTCCACGGCGCGCAGGTGCTCGGTCAGAATGGTCGACGTCGAGCCATATTCGGGCCGGATGTCCTTGAAAACCGCGCTGTACCCCGGCTGTTCCGGATGATGGTCGATCACCAGATCGACGCGTTCGAACAGCCCGTTGAAGTAGTGCGGCTGCACGTCCACCGTCGCGATCCGCTCGAAGCCGACGAGCATGTCCGCCGTCACACGCTCGACCTGGATGTCGAGCATGTTCGCCATGCGCAGGTTCTCCGGACGGGTCACCCCTTGCATGGCGCCGATGATGGCGGTCGTCTTGGTCCGGCGGAGGATGTTGCGCAGCGCGAGCCCGCTCGCCAGCGCGTCCGGATCCGGGTCGTTATGGAGCAGGATGAGCACGCGGTCCGCATCGGCGAAGTAGCGCTGGTACTGCTGCACTTTCGCGCGCGTCAACGAGCGGCTCAGCTCGGTTGTCAGCGTGGGACGCAGCAGGTCGGCGAGTTCCAGGTGCGTCACGTCCTCGTCCGGCTTGCCGTTCGACGGCTGCCGGGCGGCGGTCCGCGTCCCGAGGACGTAGATGAGCGTGCCCCCGGCGTCGCGCACCGCGTCGATGATGCGCTTCACGCTGCGGCGCCCGTTGTCCTCGATGATGACGCAGGCACTGGGGGAAAGGTCGGCCTTCAGGTACGTGTCGAGCCGGCGCGGGTCGCCGGTCCACAGCCGGAACCCGTCGTCGTGCAGCCGGCGCACGAGCGTGCGGTTTTCGACGAGGAATTCCACCTCGAAGGTGGGAACGAGGACCTCGCCGAGGGTCCGAATCACGAGCTCGTCCTGACAGATCGCGAGCGCTCGCACTTCAGCGCGCCCCCGTTGGATCGTTCACCAGCATGACGTGCAAACCACCATTATACGCGCTTGCAGCCCTGCTCATCGGCGCCACAGCCGCCGCGTCGCAGGCCCCAGAACGGTCACCAGATGACCCGCCAGGTGTCCCGTGCGGGGCCTGTGCCCGCGCGGCAGTCCGGCTGGCCGGCTGGAACCCAGTCGAGGGAAACAGCCTGGTACTGGTTCTGCGCCCAGAGGAAGTCATCGGCGCCGGCCAGGCGCTGGTGAAGGAAGCCCGAACGATCCTGCTGCAGCCAGCCGGCGGCGCAAGTATGGACGAGATGAGTTTCCGGGTGCGCCGATCGCTGGCGGACCTTCGCGGGGCGAATCCCGATGCCGCCCTGGGGGTCGTCGCACCGCGGCCGCTCGTTGAGGCTCTCCTCGCGCGGGAGCTGGCGGCCTATGCCGACATCGTCGTGTTCGAGGACGGGGCGGACGCGCGCGCCGAAGAGGTCAAGAGGACGCATCCGGGGCTGGCGGTGTGGAGCACGATCGCGTTCGACTCGTTCGAGCGCCTGCTGGAGGCGACTACGAAGCGATCCCCGGCCGTTGACAGGATGGTGACGTGGCCACCGCTCGCGAGCCCGACGCCGGAGTTGGCTGCCGACCTTCGCACGCTTGCCGAGGTCTTCCCCGACAACCTGGTTCCGATCGCAGATTTTCCGGCGCGGTGCGATCCGGTGGACGCCTGCAGCGTGGCGGCCTACGAGCGCGCGGACACGCGCGCGCCGGTCGTCGTCATCCGTCGCACGGGCGAAGGGCGCGCCTCGGTCGTGCTCTCGGCGCCACGCGCCGAGATGTTCGCGATCGTGTCGCACGTCCGCGCGTCCGCGGAGATCGCCGACAGCGTGCTCCCGCTCGCGCCCGTCCCGGCAGACAGCACGGGCGCCATTCGCCTGTGGATGCCGATGACCGGCGTGTCGCACCTGATCGCGCGGCTCCCGCCGGCGCAGGAACGCGTCGCCGAAACCGTGAGCGTGGTTGGCGCGCGGAGCCTGGCGGTGGAAGAAATCGTCGCGCGGCACCAATCGGCCGCGGCGCGACAGACGCGCGCCGTCCGTCGCCTCATCACCGAGGCGCAGACGATTGTGACCTTCGAGGTGCCGGCCTTCCCGGCACCCGTCACGATCGAGGCCGATACGACGATCTTCCAGGGTGACGGTCCGACCGAGCTGGCCCAGCGCCGCCTCACCGTGAACGGCGTCGCGTTCGCATCAGGCGGCTCGGGTGTGCCGAAGCTGCCGCTCATCGAGCCGGAACGCGCCGCCTCACCCCCGCTGGCGATCACGCTCGGCCGCGCATACCGATACCGTCTCGAGGGGCGGGAGCGGGTTGCCGGTCGCGACGCGTACGTGGTGGCGTTCACGCCGAGCGACGCGTCGCGCAGCCTGTTTGCCGGCCGCGCCTGGATCGACGCGGACGGCTTCGCGCTCCTGCGCGTGGACGCGGCGCAGACGAACCTGCGCGGCCCGATCACCTCGTCACAGCAGATTGAAGAGTTCGCCCCGCACCCGGCGGGCGAGGACACGGTGTGGCTGCTGGCGCGCTCCGAGATCCGGCAGGTCTACCAGGGTGCGGGCATCACGACACCGATCCATCGCCTCATGGTCGTGCGACGGCACGAGATCAACCCGCCCGGTCTCGCCGCGCGGCGCCAGGCGGCATATGCGTCATCGGCCGTGATGCTGCGAGAAACGCCCGAGGGCCTGCGGTATCTCCGTCGCGGCGACGGTCGCGGGACGGGAGGCGCGCCCTCGGCCGCGCGGGAAATCGCCGGGCGCGCCACGCGCATCCGGGCGCTCGCCGGCGGCGTGCTGATCGACCCCACCATCTCGCAGCCGCTGCCGTTTGCCGGGTTGAACTACACGGACTTCGACTTCCTGCGCACCGGCGCGCAACTGAACGCCTTCTATGCCGGCAGCTACGGGCAGTTCGCCTTCAACGCGCCGTCGATTGCCGGCACCCGCTGGCAGCTCACCGGCTCCGGGTTCGGGATTCTCGCGCGCTACAACGACCGTTCGTTTCGCGCCGGGCGCGAGCGCTACGAGGAAAACTTGCGCCAGCGCCCCGCGCGCGTGCGGGGCGGCGTGGTGCGCCCGCTGACGGCGCGGACGGCGATGCGGGGCGAGTACCTGTTCGATTACGTCGCGCTCGAGCGCGGCCCGTCCACCGCGCCGTCGTTCGTGACGCCCGCCGACCAGGTGGTGCACGGCGCACTGCTCACGCTCGAAACGCAGCGCGCGGGCTGGCGGCTCGAAGGGTGGTGGAACCCGGCACGGCGGAGCGGGTGGCGGGCCTGGGGCCGCCCGGACACAGACGACTACCGGGAAGAGCACGCCGATTTCCAGCGCTTTGGCGTCAATGCGTCCCGCCTGTGGATGCTGAGCCCGCGCCTGCTCGCACGGGTGGAGGCGGCGTGGATGTCAGGGCGCGATCTCGACCGTTTCAGCCGGTACGCCTTCGGAAGTTTCGACAACCGCCTCCGCGGGTACCCGTCGGCGAGCATCCGATACGACCGCGGCGCCGCGCTTCGCACCGCCCTCGCGTGGCAGGCCGGCGGACGCCTTCGGCTGGACGGCTTTGGCGATCTGGGGTGGGTGCGGGATCCCGGATTCGGCTCGCGCGCGCGGGCCTACCCGGGGATTGGCGCCGCGCTCGAGGCGCCGGGCCCCCGGTCCTTGCTGTTGGGCGCCGAATGGGGATATGGGATCAGGGGACTGAACACGGATGGCAGCCGCGGGACGCACGTGGTGCGCCTCACCGCGTACAAGGTCTTCTAAACCCTGTATTCTTTCCTCACCAGGGATCACCATGGGTGCCAGAACGGATCGCCTCACGGCTGTGCTCGCCGCGGCGACGATCGGCGTGGCGGGATCGATCGGCGTGGAGACGCAGAGCGTTCGGCAGCCGCGCGTGTTCCGCAGCGGCGTCGACCTCGTTCGCTTCAGCGTGGCCGTCACGGACTCCAAGGGAAAGCTCGTTCGCGGCCTCGCCGCTTCCGACTTCACGGTGCTCGAGGACGGCAGGCCCCAGACCATCACGTTCTTCGCGGCGGGAGACGCGGGAGAGGCGAAGCCGCCGATGCACGTCGGCCTGCTCTTCGATACGAGCGAGAGCATGATCGACGACCTCAGGTTCTCCAAGAACGCCGCGGTGAAGTTCCTCCGCGGCATGCCTGACGCGGTCGACGTGACCTTCGTCGACTTCGACACCGAGGTGCGGGTCGCGCGGTACGGCCAGAACGATTTTCCGAGGCTCGTCGAGCGCATCCGGTCGACCCACCCGCAGGGGTTCACGGCGTTGTACGATGCGCTTGGCGTGTATCTGGACGGCGCCTCGTCTCAGGACGGCGACAAAGTGCTCGTCATCTATACCGACGGCGGGGACACGCGCAGCAACGTCATGTACGGGGACGTGCTGGAGATGTTGCGTGCGTCCGACGTGACCGCGTTTTCGGTCGGGCTGCTCGAGAATCAGTCGGCGTCGGTCAAGATGGATCAGCGCATGCGGCTGCAGGACATCGCCGCCGTCACCGGCGGGATGGCGCTGTTTCCGACGTCGGCCGACCAGCTCGATGAGATGTACGCGCGCATCGCGGAGGAGATCGAAGCCCGCTACAGCCTGGGGTACCTCTCGACCAACACGAAGACGGATGGGGCCTGGCGCAAGGTCGAGATCAAGCTTCTGCGGCCGCACCTGAAGAACGTCCGGCTGCGCACGCGCCCCGGCTACTACGCGCCGTACCGCGCCGAATAAGGGGGACAGTCACACTTTCCGAAGCAGCGCCCTCTAGGAAAGTGTGACTGTCCCCCTTACTCGGCAGCAAGCCCTTCTGTGGTACGATCAGTTGTTTATCATGCCCTCGAAGTACGACCGCTTCTCGCTGGTCTCCGACTTTGAGCTGCGCGGCGACCAGGCGCGCGCCATCGACGAGCTGGCGGAGGGGCTGGACCGGGGAGATCCGCATCAGGTGCTCCTCGGCGTCACGGGGTCGGGCAAGACCTTCACCATGGCGCAGGTCATTGCGCG